>NZ_JBHZPF010000099.1:0-7982 GCF_042787975.1 Peribacillus sp. YIM B13482 | reverse complement strand
TCCAAGACGGACACATCCTCTCAAAAATCATTGTAAGGACTTAACTAAAATGTGTCCATGAAACTATACTAACTCCAGAAGATCGGAGCTGTCTTTAAGGCAGCTTTTCTTTATGGAACTATCGGGGCAGTTTAGTTTAATAAGGAAAGACTAAACTACTCCATTATTAAGTTAATTGTATCATTTGCTATTCCTTCACCTAATGCTTGAATATGTAAGTGGTCAAGAAGGGATGGACGGTCAATATTCCAAGTTAAAGTAAATTGATTATCCTTATCATCTCCTTTAATGTCATAGCCAATAAGTTTTCTTTGATTCCAGGTTTCTGTACCAGTTGGTACTAACCAAAATAAGACAGTCTCAAGTGTTTTCAGCTTTCACATTAAATGTTATCTTCTTTGTTTCTTTCTTTTGGTACTTCAACCCAAGTTCCTTTTTGGGGTAATCAGTTTCAAAGCTAATTATATTAGGTGGGGCTGGAATAACCTTTTGATTCTCGACAGGTTGTAATGCTGTTAAAATGAGGTAGATTTAGTTGGAAGTGATTCTAAATAACAAAACAAAAAACGTTAAAGATCTTTAGGAAATTGAAAGATTATGAAAATGTAAAACCAATAGCCAAACGTTTTTCGCAAGGTACGGTTGCCGACATGTTCCACGCCAGCGAACTCTGCGGCTTTATTTAGCTGCCGGTAGGAGGGTAATGGGGTGAAGATTATGGCGTTTCTATTTTATATAAACTAAAAAAGCCCTTTGAAGTTTTCTTATTACTATTACTTCAAAGGGCTTTTATTTAGTTTGTTGTTAACTTTTGAAAAAATTTGTTTAATCCATAAAAAACTGCTCCTATGAAGCTTCCTAAAGCAACTGATCCAATAATCATTAAACTAATTTCCTTAATTGTAACTGGTGTCATAAACTGAGTGGATGAAAATAATAAAACGAGAACAACTGGTATTAAAAACCATAGAATTGTTTTTTTCAATTAAATCACCTCCAATTTATTTTATAGTTCTATGCTTAGATACTTTCCCTTTGCTATCGCTTCTTAAATATACTTTTACAAATTTGTCTTGCATTGTAATACCTTGTCCACCAATACCGTATCCCCATGATGCATTTCCTTGAACATAAAGCTCTGCAGTTTTTGTTGATATACTCTTTCCTCCACTTTTTTGGTTGTCTATGTTCCAAACACTTACGTTTCCTCTCTTAAAATAACCAATATCTTCTTTAGCAGTTACTTTAGTACCGTTGTAAGTAAACCACCCAGAAATATATGCTTTCCATAAAGTTAAGCCTGTCCAGTTTTTAGCTGTATAAGAATTAGAAACATGCTTTTTCTTAGAAGAAGTAGATGCTGCAGCCATCATTAAAGTATTAGCAGAAGTAAGTTCTGAATCACTAGCCGGCTCTTCAGTACCTTCATCAGTTTCTGAAACATAGAAAGTATCGCTATCTGTGAAGATTAATTGAGTATCATCGTTAACATCGTAAGCTCTAAAATTCCCTTCATCAATTTGTTCATCAATATACTCTGGAACATCTTCAACATTATCTAAGGAAGTATTATCAGCTTCTCCAGTATTAGTCGCTTTCAATTCAACAGGGTGCTCTTCAAGATAATTATCTATAGTACTATTAATATCTGCTTTCTCAGGAATATCTTTTAAATAATTAACTAAATTTTCTTCCCTATTCTCTACACTTATCTTACCATCATTCTGTTCCTCAGCGGATGCTGATGAACCAATACCAAATAATAAACTTACTCCTAAAGCACCACTTACTGTTAAACTAGTAATCTTTTTAAACATATTAATTCCCCCTATATTTTACTATAACAACAACAAAATATACATTATTTACATTTAAAAGTAAATGGTGTATATTTTGTTGAATTAAGGGGGCCGATGATATATTAATAATTGATTAAGTATATCATGGGGTACAGACATCAAAACGAAAACTTGCTTAGCCAGTAATGGACTGGGCTTTTTTACTTTCTACGGTATGGCGGAAACTATGGAATATTTAAGAGAAGGTGACAAGCTGTTGTTTACAAGTTGGATAGATTAGCACGTTCCACCTTTGACCTACAAAAGATTGCTAAGGATTTAGAAGAACGTGGAATAGCTTTAGTATTCATCAAAGAACAGATTGATTTTAGTACACCATCAGGAAAGCTAATGTTTACTATGCTGGGGGCTATTGCTGAGTTTGAACGTGATCTAATTAAAGATAGAACCACTGAGGGACGTGAAAGGGCTAAGGCGCAGGGTAAACATATGGGACGTAAAGGGAAGGACGAGAAGGACGTTAGGAAGGCGTTAAAGCGGTATAATGAAAGAGAATCTAACGGTTTAAGCGTTAAAGATATAGCTAAAATGACTGGCGTTCCACGTTCCACTATTTACGCTAAAGTGAAAGAGATGACTAGCAAATAGGCTAAAATCGTCTTTTTTCTTAATGAACTAAACCAGCTAATAGTTAGTCAACATTTTTCAATGAAAACTTAAAATATTTCATGCTATACTAAATTTGTGCATGCCAAATAACCTTCCAATGAACCGTATTTGGAAAGATTTGTGCTATTTAGTTATACTTTTAAACTAGGTTAGATCTTGGAAAGTCGAGTTATTTTGTAATAGTGCATAAATCCATTGTAGAAGCTTATTAGCACATGCTATCACAGCTACTTTAAAGGGCTTTCCTTCTTCACGTTTCTTATCATAGAACTCTCGTAATCTCTTGTTCCGAGGGATGATTTCATCTGTCGTTTTCTTCTTGCGACAATCACGAATGGCACAACGAACGGCCATATATAAGGCATGTCGTAGTCTGCCAGAACCTCTTTTGGTAATCCTATTTACTGTGCCTTTAAATTTACCTGATTCAAAGATACTTGGATCAATTCCGGCAAATGCCACTAGTTTTTTAGGGTGATTAAACCGATCAATTTCTCCAATTTCAGAAATAATCGTTGCAGCGATCTTTTCACCGATTCCAGGGATGGATTGGATAATCTTATATTCTTCAATTTCTTTTGCCAAAGCATCTATCTCGTCTTCAAACCTGGATAGGTGCTTTTGGTATTCTAGAAGCATTTTTATATACATCTCTAGGCTTAAAATGTGACTCTGATATAAAGTTCTCTGAAAAGGATTTCGAGCTGAGGCAGCCATAAGTTTCTCTGCCTTTGTATTCGCCCACTTTCTAGAACGACTTGGACAAAGTTCATTAATCCTATTTGCTACAGTTTCTTGACCGACTGATGATATGTCTTCAGAAGTAGGGAATTCTAATAGAGTAAGCAAAGAAACAACCGAATACAAATCTCCAAAAACCCCTCTATATTCAGGAAATACTTGATCAAGAACAGCCTGAAACTGTAGTTTTGTTTGTACATAGATACCTGTTATATTTGCATGTTGTCTTGAAAGATTACGAAGATTTAAGAGTTGTATCCCTCGTTTTTTATAAGGCTCTAAATCCTCTTTATAGTACAGCTCGCAGAGGTGACGTGCATCGATTATATCTGTCTTTACTTTGAGTAAACTAGAGCTCTTCGCACGATAAGAAATGAGTGGGTTAACGATAATTAATAAGTAACCTCTCTCCTCAAAATACTGTACAACGGGCGTATGATAATGCCCAGTAGACTCTAAAACGACCGGAGGTCGAATTCCTGTTACGTTTTCTATCTCTCTAAGATAATGGTGTAAGCTCTCTAGTCCTTCAATGGTATGTGCTACTTTGAAACTTCGTTGATAAGTCTTCTTTTTATCCAAGAACGCTTGAACCTGACTTTCACCTTTAGCTACATCCAGACCAACCACGGGATTCATTTTTTATCTCCTCCAAAAACATAATTAACCCCTAATCCTTCTTGCAGTATCATAGCTTCGCTTGTTATACGAGATCTTGGTCCCAACCAGCCAAATCATGTTTAAGCAAGTAGGGGGCGAACTGTTTAGTTGACGGGGTCCAAGCCCCACGGGCAGGAACGTTCTACCCCAGCTACCGTTATCATAAATCGATATAAAAATTGTTCAACCAGAAATATCTGGCTGACCTTATAATACGAAAGGGGCAGGATAGTTCTAGAAGCGTAGCATATTCGAACTGTAAGAATTACTATTTTTATCAAAAAAACTAAAATTTAGTAATGGTATTAACTGAGTGGTGAGAATTTGTTAACTAATATAGGTATTCCAGGATTAATTCTATCTTCTTTTTGCGTAATATTAGTTTTGATTTTACTAAGAAAACTAGTGCAAGCTATCAGACGGTAAAACCGTCTTTTTTTGGTCACAGTATATGTTACCTCTACAATAAGTCTTATGGAACAAAGGTGAAGATTAAAGGGGGGAAAATCGTTGAAAAATAAGAACATCTTAATTATTTTTGGTATAATATTATGCTTTTTATTATTTGTTTTAGGTATGTTATTTTCAGAACAAATCCCTCTCCTAACTGTCGTAGGGATTATTGGAGGAAGTGGTATGTTTTACTTTGTATTCCGAATTGTTACGAGCGCAATTGAGAATCAAAAGTAATCACATTTTCTTATTCAAAAAATGGATGAAGACGATGAAGTTTCAGAAACTTCATGGAAACAGCTATTCCTTATTCAACTAAACAAATAAGAAAAACTGGGAGGGATTTTATGAATTATGAATATAAAGAGAAAGAAAAGAAAAATGGTCCATATATTTCAATTAGAGATAAAGGTGAGAATTCACTGTTAGAAGTAGAAAGAAAAGGGAATCAGATAGAAATAGTTACATATGTGCGAAATGATAAAACAACCAAATTCACAATGCCGATGGAATTATTTGAAAAAATGTCCAAAGGAATGATTCAAGAATAACACAATGTGTTATTGCATTAACGGGTCCTTTTATAAATCGTACAAATAGTTAAATTAAACACATCCTTATTCTGTTTACGAAGCATAATCAAAAGGAGGACAAATAAATGTATGAGTACAAGTTTATAAAAATAGAGTTTAAAAAGTTATCTGGTAAACCTAATGAAGACTATCGAGAAGTAATTAAAAATCACGCAAATCATGGCTGGCGTTTTGTTCAAATTTTCTCTCCTGACTTTGCAACTTCAGGAGTTGCAGTAGGGTCATACTATGAATTGATTTTTGAAAGACCTATAAAACAGTAAACAAAACAGCAACCATTCGTTATGAAAGTTTGTTAAACATTACACTTCAACTAACTGGTGCTTTAGTTCATTAACAGGGGGTGCTTCGGCAGCCCTTTTCTTATGGGTCTAAAGGACAAGATACCCAAATAAAAAATACATATTTACTATATTTTGGTAAAATGGATTGGAGGGAAGGGTGGGGAATCATGAAAAAATATTTAGGGATTATTTCGTTTACTTTAATTATCTTGGTTATTTGTTTCTTTGCTGCGAATATAACACGAGTAATTGATCCTGGAGTAACAACTTTTCGTATATTAATGATATTTGGAATCATTATATCTTTCTCTTTTTCTTTTCTTAGTGAGAAAGGGCTTTGGAGAAAATTTGCTTTAGGTCTTAGTATATTCGTTGGTTTCGTTTACTTTATAGCCGTCGAATTAATGAGAATAGTATTCCAGGGTAATGGATTTTAAACTGTTTATTCAACAAACAAGTGTGTTAGCTGAAGATTGGAGCAATCTTTAAGGCAGCCTTTTCGTATGGAACTATAGGGGCAGTTTAGTGTAACAACAATACAGTTTTTTTACGGCGATGAAAATTGTTAACAACGTCTAAATATTTTTAAAGTGTTACATCCAAGGTGGATGAACAGAGTTTACTGTAAAAGATTTAAAATGCCAAAATAGTGATCAAGGTTATTTTGATCACTATTTTTGGCTCCAAATTTCCTATGTCTTCTATTCAATTTAAAATTAAATACCAGAGCAATGATCAATATGGGTTTCCTAAATTATGAATTATATGTTTCTCTGTTTAGATTCACAATATCTTTATGTGAAAATCTAGCTGAAAACTTCTCCATCGCCTTATCCCGTAGGAATGGGGCTTTTTCTTTATTTGCCTTTTTTAATGCTTCCGTTAGTTCCTCTTTTGTTAGTTCTGTGCAGTATGCAGGAGTTCCTGGCTGTTGTCTCCATGAATCATTTAAAGAACCACTATCTACTGCGTCGAAGCCTAGCTCGTTTACTACGTTCATGATTATTTGTTTTTGTGATAGGTTATTACCAGCAATCGCCATGGCAATGCGTCCACTAGTACCTTCGGGGGTTTCCTTATTTTCTAAAGTATAAGCTAATTGATTGTTGAAAGCTTTAATGATAGGTCTACCTAATTGGTTTGAAACCCAACCACTTTCAACCATCCCGTTCTCAATTTCTTCAATTTTATTGTCTCTAAAAGGATAATAATTTGAAGTGTCTACAACGATTACTTCCTCTCCAGATTTATCTACAATGTTGCGAATGCTTGGCATTACATGAAAAGGGATAGATATTATAAGAACATCAATATTTGTTATTACATCTTCTACACTCACAGGTGTTCCAGCAAGCTCTTTTCCTTCTAAACGTTCAATTCCTCGAGCATCTGCAATTTTGACATCATGTCCATTCTTAACTAATTTTTTAGAAATAATTGTCCCTATTGGTCCTGCACCTATAATTCCAAATCTCATTATTGTTCCTCCTAAATATAATTTTGTTCGATTATGATTTAATATCAGCTAGCCTCAACACGAAATTGTCTACATTCCTTTTTTGTAAGCATTAAGGTAATTGATCTTGGTTATAAATAATATTATGAACTCATTACTCTTACTTTTGAAGTAGGCAATAAAAAATGATATAGTACACTTTTTTGTACTTTATAGAAGAAAAGGGATGTAAGTATGGCTAGAATATGCAAGGATGGATTTGAAAAAGAGTTTATTAAGGAGCAAAGAGACGTTTATGGTATTGCGTATACCCAAAATATGCTTTCAGGACGCTGGAAGTATCTTATTCTTTGGTTTTTAAAAACAAAAGAACGTCGTTATAGCGAAATTAAAGCTTTTTTATGGGACATCTCACAAGGTTCTCTTACAAAACAGTTGAGAGAATTAGAAACAGATGGATTAATTAATCGAGAAGTTTTTCCTGAGGTACCTCCACGTGTTGAATATTCATTAACAACAAAAGGGCGTGAATTTATCCCAATACTTGATATGATGGAGAATTTCGGCAAAAAATTCGGGGAGAAACCTGAATGAAATAATAAAATGATATTTTTTATTAATTGAGCCGATATTGTGAAGGGTTGTACTTAAACTAACGGGTGCGTTAGCATTCCTGTAGATCGTTAAATATCAGGTTTGAAAAAAATAGAGCCCCTCAGTAAGATACGAGTATAGAGACCAATCTAACTCAAAACCTTAAGGAGGAAGCCCTACTATGAATTTTAAAATGCAAAACAAACAAAATCAACTAATTGAGAGAATTACGGATCAACATCTAATTGTTGGTGTGGATATTGCCCAACACGTACACGTGGCCCGTGCAGTAAACTATCGGGGCATTGTGGTCGGAAAACCTTTGTCTTTTCAAAATATAACGAAGAAGGTTTTACTAGCTTACTAAACTGGATCAAGGAACTAAAACACTTGAAAAACTTAGACACCACGATAGTCGGAATGGAACCTACCGGTCATTATTGGATAAACCTTTCAAAGTGGCTAGTCAAACAAAACATGGATGTTGTCACGGTCAATCCTCACCATGTCAAAAGAAACAAAGAAAATCGTGATAATACGCAATCCAAAAGTGATAAAAAAGATGCCCTTGTCATAGCTGATATGGTGAAGAATGGCTACTATGCCTTCGTTCGTTCCACTTCAGAATCATTTGAAAAACTTCGTGTCCTTATGGCTAACCGAGATGTGATCGTTAAGCGTCTTGTTAGCTCCATCAACCAAATTAATCGCTGGGTGGATGTTGTCTTTCCCG
>NZ_JBHZPF010000098.1:0-8134 GCF_042787975.1 Peribacillus sp. YIM B13482 | reverse complement strand
TTACGCCCTTCAAAAAAATTAGAATATGGTGGGCTTATTTTAGTATGGCCTTTCACGAATATGTTTTCATACAAAAATGGAGCTGTTTCCAGCCCCATATAGAAGTATGCACCCGTTAGTTTAAGTATATTTGTTCACAAACTCTCCATATAACACTATTTATTAATAACAATTGATAATTTATAATTTGCATGCTCTTTTAAGTCTTCCAAAAATTGATTTAAAAGTTCATTTGATGGAAATTTGCATTCAAGAAGATAACAGCCATCTCCACTGATTTTATAGTTATTTATGATGTATTGTTCTTGTGTTTTTATGAACGACAGATAAGGTTGGTGATAAGTGCTTTGTGTAATGATAGTAATAAAAGCATGGATAAAACAACCTAATTTAACTTGATTAACTTTAATGGCATATCCCTCAATCACTCCATTATCTTCTAATTTGGCAACTCTAGATGCAGCTGCTTGACCAGTCAAATGGACTTTCTCACCCAATTCTTTCATCGTGATTCGACTGTTTTTGGATAGTTCATGCAAGATACCCATATCCGTATTATCTAACATTTATTCAAATCCTTTCATTTATCAAGTCAAATGTGCAAAAGACTTGATTTTATCTATGTATTTGCTAATTGGCCATAGTATAAACTATACGTAGATCAAAGAAAGGAGCGATAAAGATGAATATTAAACAAATTAGAAATGCCACACTTGTTGTCGAATATGCAGGCAAAAAGTTTTTAATAGATCCGATGTTAGTTGAGAAAGGTACATACCCACCGTTCCCAAATTCATTAAGACAAGATCAATTTAATCCTTTAGTTAGTTTACCAACATCGATTGAAAATATTATTCATGATATAGATGCTGTCATTGTCACTCACCTACATCTAGACCACTTTGATGATGTTGCCAAAGAGGTATTGCCAAAAGATATCAAAATGTTTGTTCAAAATGAAGAAGATGCTACAGAAGTTAGAAACGCCGGTTTCCAAAATGTAGAGGCTTTACAAGAAGATACAGTCTTTGAGGGTATCCAATTAATCAAAACAAAAGGTGAGCACGGAAGAGGAGAAATATAAAAACTTGCTGGTTTAGTATGTGGCGTTGTCTTCAAACATTCAAAAGAAAAAACGTTATATGTAGCTGGAGATACAGTATGGTATGACGCAGTCCAAGAAGTGATCGATACAAATAAACCAGAAATCATTGCTGTAAATGGTGGAAATAATCAATTCTTTGAAGGCGGTTCTCTCATCATGGGGAAAGAGGATATCTATGAAGTGTACAAGTCTGCCCCTAACACTCAGATTATTGTGAGCCACATGGAAGCTGTCAATCACTGGACACTATCAAAAAACGAATTAAAAAGCTTTCTTGATGAAAAGGGGATCTCTTCTACTGTTTTAGTCCCAGATGATGGCGAATCATATACATTTTAAAACAGACAAAACATGTTCGTTTTCATGTTGAACGAGAGGAGAGATCACATGTCAGTTGAAACAAATAAAGAATTTGTTCGTCGTTTTTATGAAGCAATTGAACAAGAGAACTATGAGGCACTTAAAGATTTCTGCCATCAAGACTTTGTATTTTATCCACAAGTTGATACGCCTTTTTTTGGCGTAGAAGGTCTTATCGAATCAGAAAAGAAAAACTTTGATGCTTTTCCAGGCTTCAAAATGCCGATTAAATCTATGGTAGCTGAAGGAGATCAATTAGCCGTTTATTTCATATTTGAAGGTACGCATACAGGTACTCCATTTCATGGTGTCTCCGCAACTGGAAAAAACGTTAAATTTTCTCTTCTGATGCTTTTACGAATTGCGGACGGCAAAATCATTGAGAAAAGATCTCATGTTGATAAGCATGATATTCTCCGGCAACTTGGCGTTAACTCCTAACTCTTTAAATGATAACTATGTGATAATTTCTTAAGTAGTCAATTTACTTATCATGAGACCCTTTAAGGGTCCTTTTTATTATTCTAAAAGCTATCGATGTGATGATTAAATAGATTAAATAATAACTACCGTGTTAGTCCGTACTCTGTGTGTCCAGCCAGCTCTAATGTCGTTTTCTTTTTTTGAATTATTAAACGTCCGTTTGTTTAATTTACTTGCAATAAAAAAGTGTACAATTCCTCCTTGAATTAGTGCACTTATTTATATACCTTATTCAACTATTCTGCCCCTTTAGTTCTATAATGACTTATTGTAGAGTTGACACAAACTGTGCGGTAATTTATTTAATTGAATCTGCTATTTCAACTAATAATTCAGGTGAAATAACGTTAGAAACTTCAGGGTGAACCCTAAAAAGATACAGCTAAACTATTTTTTAAAATTTTAAAAAGAAAGGATATAAGTAATGATAAATTATTTAAAAACTTTTAGAATTTCTAGGAATACACTATCTCAATCAAAACGATTATGGATGGCATTTGTACTGGGAACATTAGTAGCTCTTGGTCCATTGTCCATTGATATGTATTTACCAGCGCTTCCTGATATAGCTAAAGAACTGCATACTACTGAATCTCTTGTACAACTTAGTTTAACCTTTTTCTTAGTTGGCCTATCTCTTGGACAATTACTATCTGGATCACTTAGTGATGTATATGGACGTCGAAAACCTCTTCTCATAGGATTAACAATCTTTTTTGTTATATCTTTCTGGTGTGCTTTCAGTCAATCAATATGGGAATTAATTATATTAAGGTTAATTCAAGGACTAGCTGGATCTGTAGGTATGGTTATTTCTCGTGCCATTGTTCGAGATCTTTATTCAGGTTCAGAGTTGACTAAATTCTTCTCCCTACTAGCTTTGATAAGTGGTGTATCTCCATTTCTCGGACCCATACTAGGTGCTCAGTTATTACACATTGCCCCTTGGCAAGGTGTGTTTATGGTGTTGAGTGCGGTGGGTTTAATTATGTTTCTTATTATAGTGTTGTGTTTATCAGAAACATTACCTGTTGACTCAAGGTCATTAGGAGGGATTAAAAATACGCTGAATATATTTAGAAAACTCCTTTTAGATCGAAGCTTCATAGGATATGCTTTACCTCAAGGTTTAGTTTTTGCTGCTATGTTTGCTTATATATCTGGTTCCCCTTTCGTTCTGCAAAATATTTATGGTTCTTCTCCACAGATATTTAGCCTAATCTTTGCCATTAACGGTATTGGAATTATTATTTTTAGTCAAATTACAGGCAGATTAGCTGGTCGAATCAGTGAAAAAAAACTTTTTGTTACTGGCTTATGCATTGGTTTTCTCGGAGCCATTACTTTATTAGTCATGTTGCTTTTCAATGCAGGTTTATACGCTATTTTAGTACCATTATTCTTTGTTATATCAAGTGCTGGGATGGTAAGTACTACAGGGTTGTCACTAGCTATGCAAAAACAAGGTAAAACAGCAGGAAGTGCATCTGCGTTACTTGGGGTATTATCTTTAGTCTTTGGAGGAAGTATTGCTCCTCTTGTTGGCTTAGGAAGCAATAAAGCAATATCTATGGGAATTATAATAGTTCTTGCAAGTATTGGATCTATCTTATCTTATATTTTTCTGTTAGATCGGAAAACATCTAAGTCCAATAAAAATTCAGTATCTATCTAGTTCTATTACCTTGTTGAACTCCCTCAGTTTGATGCGAATATCTCTCGAATGCTCACTTATTCGCAGGATTTCATAACCCTTGTAATTGGACTTACAGGTAAATGAAATGAGTTCAGATCAGTTAGGCTTCGTGAAGGCATAGTTAAATAAAGGAGTCAGCTACCACTCCATATTTTACCCCTGTGTGAAAAATATCAACCGGGAAGGTCTCTGTAATATTTGAATTTCCAAACAATTTACGTACAGCTAATTTAGATGAAGAGTAACACATAAAAGAAAAGATAATTACGTTAAAATGCGAATCTCTAGCACTTTAAAAACTGGAAATAACATAAGAGACAAGAGCAAAAGAACGGACAGGGAAACGAAGAGGAACCGTACATTGTTATCTGTTTGCTTCATGATTTTTCCCCTTTACTTTTGAGATAATGAGTAATAGCAGAGGCAGTAAACCAAATAAAAACATTGCAACATTGCCAACGAAATCCCCAAGTTTAAATGCATCATTTATATTTTTGGGAAACATAGCAATGAGGTAAATAATCGGAAGCAAACCATAGATAAATGGATGAATGCTCTTTTTGAAAAGTTGGGACAGACCTAAAGAAGCTGCATAGTAGTCAACGGTAAAGCAAGTAAACATTTTCATAATCCATATCACAAGTAACAAAGATTCAAACCGTTCAAAAATCAAACCAGTTACTTCATAACTGCGTATAAGATTAAGCGTCGGCCATGTTCTCGTGACCACTCCATCGACGGATAACGCGCCGATGACCATCACGACGGTTATCACGTAAAGAATCAAGGAAATAAAAACTCCAACCAGGACGACTTTTACTGCTTTATTTGGTTGTTTCATAAACGGTAAAAGAAGCAACATGATTTCAGGACCTGTAAATGCGAGAGCCGTTGCTTTTACCCCTTTTAGTACTGGAATGGTTCCCAACCCTAATACCGGGCGTAAATTATCGATCTCAAATATTTTGAAGCTCATAAAGGCAACTAGTAAAAAAATAATAATCGCAATTGGTAAGATAATTTCAAACAGACGGGCGATCGGATTTATGCCCCCCCGGATTAGATAGAGACTTATCCACATAAATGGCATCATGATGGCCCAGGATGGGGTACCTTCTAACAACATGTAACTTGTTACTTCTACTAAGGAACGGGCATGAAACCCACCAATTGTTAAAAAATAACATAAGATAAGTAGACTAAGTAATTTGCCCACCCATTTTCCTACAATATCTTGGATGTATTGATAAAAGGTTTTTTCAGGAAACTGTTGGCTTAATTTGACTATGATTACCCCTGCTATCATCGCAATCAGGCCACCTAAAATAACGGTTATCCAGATATCTGGTGTTTTCACCTTCTCCGCAGATGCTCTGGGCAAGGTGAGAATTCCTGTTCCAAGTATAAAATTGATAAGTATAACCGTAGCTTGTGAAGTCGTAATTCGGTCTTTTGGACGAATTATCATCGCTGATTCACTTCCTTTCTTAAGTAGTTATCCTTTACGTGTGGGATCTTTCGTATGCATCATCTTCGGACGACGTTTCATCATCATAAGGGGCATGCGAACAATAAAGTCTTTCCAATCCTTAAACGATAAGGAACGGCTGGACTCACATAAGGTACACCAAAGCTCTTTAAATTCACCAAATGACTGGTAATGAAAAGAAAGAATAGAATGACCCCGTATAATCCTAATATGGCAGCGCAAAGCATGGCGGCGAAACGAAGAATACGTAACGCAATCTCTGCACTATATTGCGGAATGGCAAAAGATGAAATAGCAGTTAAAGCTACAACAATCACCAAAATAGGGCTAACACGGCCTTACGGTCTCCAGAAGGCGAATTGGCCGGATCATGAAAGAACAGGGGCTTGTTTCCTCTTATACAGTCGCTCAGTACAAACCGCAAAAGACCGCATGTAACGAATCAGTCCAGGCTAACGAATTAAATCGGGAATTTCTACAAGTAAAAGAAAAAAAAGTAGTGGTCAGCGATTTAACATATGTCAAAGTCAAAAATAAATGGCATTACATATGTGTCTTTGTCGATCTCTTTAATCGTGAAATTATTGGATTTAGCACAGGACCTAACAAGGACGCCAAGCTTGTGGCAAGAGCGTTTGCATCTATCAAAGATTTGAGATTGGTCGTTCACTAAGTATGAAAGGTTGCCCTTATGATAACGCTGTCGCGGAAGCGACCTTTAAAATCATTAAGACTGAGTTCGCCAATCAAACAACATTCGCAAGCTTAGCTCAGCTTACACTCGAATTTGGAGATTATGTGAACAGGTTTAATAAGTTGCGCATTCATGGAACTTTAGGCTATGTAAGCCCTCTAGATTTTAAAAAGTTATCCCTTAAAAAAGTTGTTTGATTTAGTGTTGACAATCCAGGTTGATTAAGTAATTAACATATAAGGTCATTAATAAGGGGGGATAAAATAGTGATATTCCCCCTTTATTGCATTTCTCTACGGCCTGTCTATACTGTGTCGTTTTCTTTATTCTTGAGAAGCCAAGATAAAAGAAGAAGATACTAAATCAATAAATTTGAAAACCCTTTGCTATATATGCTAGCAAAGGGTTCATTTTTTCTTTCTTAAAATCATTTGTTGCAAGAAACAAATCCTATTGAATAAGATTTGTTTCTCCAGCTATTCTTTTGCTGCTTTGATACAAAATAATTATAATAGATAACTACTTTTTTACATCAACAACTCTTTAAACTCTTCTATAAACCTTCAATCCAAAAATATATGAAATTAATATTATTAACACCATCCAACCGAACGACACCCACAGATCATTTCCAACAGGCTGCGAGTCTAACAGATTTCTAATAGTTTGAATAATCGGTGTCATTGGTTGATTTTCCGCAAAGATTCGGATGATCTTCGGCATTCCTTCGACAGGAACAAATGCAGAACTGACAAAAAGCAGCATTATTAAGATATATGAAAAAGAACTTGCTCCTTCAATACCTTTAGCAGCCAATCCAAATGGCACTGAAATCCACGTTAATGTTAGCGAAAAGAGAGTGATCAATAGTGCCACAAGTAGCCATTCAGCAAATGTTGCATCACTTCTAAATCCAGTTATAAATCCTACTATTAATACGACCATTATTGAAACTAACATAAAAATAACTGAAGCTATTACCTGCCCCCCCAGTACAGATGATTTGGCTATGGGCATTGACTTAAATCTGTCAAACATCCCTGAAGTTTTGTCTAAATTTATCCGTAACGAGGTGTAAGCAGATCCTGTAGCAATCGTCATTAACAGAATTCCGGGAAGAATATAATTAATATACTCATCTTCAGACACTCCAGCAATTTGAATGGCACCACCAAATATGAAAACCATACCCAATAACATCATAACCGGCATCGCAACAACCGTAAGAAGCGTGTCGATACTACGTATATTATGTTTAATGATCCGATTTGCAAGCGTTAATGTATCACTTAAATTTTGAAAAACATTCATAATTTTCATCCTTTCGAAAGTGTCATAAATACATCATCAAGGGTTGGAGTAGTCATTTTGAAGGTTTTGAGGTCAATTTTTTCAGTTGTTAGGGCATTCAATACGTTCAAGGTCGTTTGAATTTCTTTATCTAAATCTATGGAAATCTCAAAGTCTGCATTTTTGATCGGAGAATAAGATTCCAAAAGTTTTAAAGCTTTCTCGGCGTCTTGATTTCGATTAAATACAAGAAGTAATTTATCTGCTCCAGCAATTCGTTTCATTTCATCTGGGGTCCCGCTGGCAACAATTTTCCCTTCTCGTAAAAAGCCTATTTGATCGGCTAAATAATCTGCTTCTTCTAAATATTGAGTCGTTAAAAAGGTGGTTTTCCCTTGGGACTTCATTTCTTTAATCATATTCCAAAGCTCCTGCCTGCTATTCGGATCCAATCCAGTAGTAGGTTCATCCAGAAAAATGATTTCTGGATTCCCAACTAAACTCATGGCTAAGTCGAGACGACGACGCATTCCTCCTGAATAATTTGAAACAGCTTTATCTTTGGCTTCAGTCAGATCAAACTTTTCTAACAAACTTTCAACAACTTTTCTCGAGTTGCTTTCGTGTCGCAATTTAGCAATTAAATAAAGGTTTTCGTATCCAGTGAGTACTCCGTCAACAGTGGTATTCTGGGAACTAAAGCTAAATAACTTTTGTGCCAATACCGGATTGTTAGCGACATCTATGTCTTGGATTGTCACTTTCCCTCCATCACTATTTAGTAACCCGGTAACAATTTTTAATAGGGTACTTTTCCCAGCCCCGTTCGCCCCTAATAAGGCATATACGGAACCTTGCTTCAAAGTGATATTGACATCTTTTAAAACCTCATTCCCTTTAAAGCTCTTTTTTACATTTTTGATGTTAAGGACTGTTGAATTGAACTGCACCCCAATTGTTAGACACCATCTAACAATTGGAGGTGCAGTTTTTTTGACTAAATATACGATAGACGAA
>NZ_JBHZPF010000097.1:0-8368 GCF_042787975.1 Peribacillus sp. YIM B13482 | reverse complement strand
GTAAACAGCGCGGAATCAAGAGTGTAGCATGAATTTACGAGTAAAAGTGCGAAATTCACGAGTAAACAAGCCGAACCACGAGTAAACAGCGCGGAATCAAGAGTGTAGCATGAATTCACGAGTAAACAGTCCAAATTCACGAGTAACCCCATAAAAAAAGGATTCCGGCACCGTTAATAATTGGTGCGGGAATCCTTTTTTATTAATTAGGCAACAAAATTTCTTCGGGGTTGGCTCCATCAATCTCCACTTTATATAGGTGATACTGTGGATCGCTTTTGCCGAATTTCTTGTCTACCATAAAGTAGACATTTTTTGAATCGCTGCTGATGACTGGGCGATCTGTGTATCCTTGAAGATGGGTCAGCTGCTTTTCGGTCTTGGTTTTGAGGTCATAGCTATATAGCTCATAAATATAGGTACTGCCTGATTGCTCATTGGAGATGGACTGGAAAATTATCGTTTTTTCATCAGGGGTAATTGTGAAATCAAAAATGTCGACATCACGTTTAGAATCTGTGACAGTTTCGACACTTGATTTGTCAAATTTCACTTTGAAAATCCGTTGATGCGTTTCAAAAATATCATCAGCCGTTTTAGCATCCGCGTCATCATCGGTTTGATAATAAGCGGCTTCTCCATCAAGGGCGACATTTAGGGAACTAAGACCATATTTCTTAAAAGAGGTTAGTTGGATGGACTCCTTTTTTTCTATATCAAACTCGTAAATATCGTAATCGTGAGGGCGGGGACCCGTGATCGGCGAGTAGTTTTTAAACGTACCGGCTCCGATATAAAAGAGAGAGCGGCCGCTTTTTGTGAAATCGAGTTCTGTGACCAGGAAGTCTGCTTTGAATAATTCACTGATTTTCTGTGATTTCATATCAAAAAGGTGAATGGAACTGGTTGAATCTTCTTCTTGGTTCTTTTTAGCTACGATAAAGGCAAGTATATCCCCTTCGTAGGAATAAGTCGGGTCGAGGATTTGTTCATCGTTGCTCAATTCAAGGACTTTTTCTTCAATGGATAATGCAGGATTATAGAGCTTTAATTGTGGTTTCCCCTTAATGTGTGTGACGTATGCAATTGTTCCTTGGGCGGATACGTCGTATTGATTGGTTAAGCCCTGCTGCTTTTCATTTTCTTCTTTTTTAAAGATCAATCCGGCGATGACAAACAATACAGTCACAATCGCAAGCGTGATCAGAATGAGATAGATGTGCATCTTTTTCATTTGAAGGACTCCTTAACGGTAGAGTATCATCATCGTAACAATAATGGCTAGAACAAGTAATACCTGAAAAACAGCACATATATTTGAAGCAACAGGAAGCTTTTTTAACAGTTTAATCTGTAGGGTATATAACGAAATCCATAAGACGGTCGGGATGAAAAATAAAAGCATAAACGGCTGGACTTCACTTGAGAAGATTAAAAAAGCATATAAGAAAAATAAGGTAACTGACAAAATCAAGATGCCGAGTGAAATATTGAAAATGTGCAGAAGTTTTGCTTTTTTTAAAGTCTTTCCACTATATCCCGGAAGAACCAAGGCTGTTTTGTAAATGAGGTAAAGAGATAGTAGGAGAATTGCTGCCATAATCAAGCTGAATAAAGGAAATAATGTGAAGTCAAGGGCGGAAGCGATTCCCCATCCATATACATAGACAAGGGCATGGGTCACTAACACGGTGTTGACCATGATTTTCCGGTTGATAGAGACTAGGAGGTTAAGTGTAAGTGAGAGTAAAGTTGCACTAGTCAGTATCGAAAAAAGAAGCCAGCCGATGTAAGCATCTCCTTTTTGGAATAGTTGCAGCGCATACACCGAAAACGTAAAAAGAATTGAAACGATGGATAAAGTAAGCATAAACTCTTTTCGGTATGGAAAGATGGCCTGCTGAATTTGACTGCCGATTTCCCATTCGTCGCCAAAAAGGATTAATGCCATTTTCTCGGCTTCTTTTGGGGTCTTCCCCTGCTTCATTAAATCATCCCGGCTCAACTCCAAATGGAGGAGCAGTTCTTCAGACATATCTTCTTTTTCTTCCTTGGTACAATCAGTTTGGTTGACGATTTTTTTTACATACTTTTCAAATGTTGTTTTCATCAGAAATCCTCCGCGCTTTTCCGAACTAAATTTTCAAGGAAGGTAAAGCTGCTGCGTTTACGTTCAAGCTCGGTTCTGCCGCTGTCCGTGATACGATAATATTTCCTGCGACCTGACTCAGACTCTTTCCAATACCCTTCTATAAATTCCTTTCTTTCTAAACGCTTAAGAGCCGGATATAGGGTACCTTCACTGATTTCGTATTGCCCCTCGCTCATTTGCTTAAGAATCTTCGTCATTTCATAGCCATAAAGCTCTTTTTGTGAAAGAAGTGAAAGCAAAAGGAGGTCAATGCTTCCCTTCATCAATTCTTTATCCAAATAATCACCTTCTTTTATCATTTGCTTTTAGTGTAATACGATGTACATCGTATTACAAGGTGCATTTTACTTTTCTTAAAAAAAATGGTTAAATGACGATTGCTAAATAAAATCAATCATAGTAAAATGTGCTTCGGAACGGATGAGTTGTAAAGAGTGTGGTAAGGATAATAAATACATGATTTATCTGTTTGAATGAAAATACGGAATAGGATAGAAGAAATCCCACTCAAGGGGTATTAATTGATTTTTTTTTGAAAATCATTTAGATTCTATTTATCAACAAGAGCAGAAAGAAGGTCCTAGATAGATGAAAGTGAAAGCACCTGAGTCATTCACATACAGAGGTGGAAAAAGAGCTGTTCTTTTACTTCACGGGTTTACCGGAAGTACAGGAGACATGAAGAAATTAGGGAAATACCTGAATGATCGCGACTATACTTGCCACGGACCCCTTTATAGTGGGCATGGCGTATCAGCCGAGGAACTTGCTAAAACAAGTCCAAAGCAATGGTGGAAAGATGTAGTGGAAGGTTATCAATTCCTTAAAGATGAAGGCTACGAGGAAATTGCTGTTGCAGGAATTTCTTTAGGAGGATTGTTCTCATTAAAAGTAGGAATTGAACTTCCTGTAACAGGGGTAGTTGCAATGTGTGCACCGACACAAGGGAAAAGTAGCGATCGACAAAAAAAACGCTTGCTCAATTATGCACAGGCCTATAAGAAGTTTGAAGGCAAAGATGCAGACCAAATTGCTGCCGAAGTGAAGCTGTTGGAAGAAGACCCTATGACTTCGCTGAATGATATGGTGAATATAATAAATGAGACTGGTGAAGATTTAGATTTAATCACATCACCAACTCTTGTTTTACAAGGGCGTTTGGATGATCCCGACTATACGAACAGTGCTACAGCGATTTTCAATGAAGTCGATACGCAGCATAAACACTTGATATGGTATGAAAACTCTGGCCATATAATCACATTAGGTAAAGAACGTGAGCAGGTTTATGAGGATGTGTACAAGTTCTTAAATACTCTGCATTGGTCGGAGTAATAAGAGAGTTTTCTTGAAGGTCATGAATGTGATATGATCCCCTTTAAGTTTGAAAGTGTAAAGCCGACATTTATATGTAGGTTTTACACTTTCTTCTTGAGGGGATTTTATTTTGTCTGCAAAAAGAAATAACTCAAATTTTCACCGGGAATTATTTTTAAGCGAGAAAAAAGTATTTATATTCTTTCGCAGTACTAAGGGCTTCAAGGAGCTATTTGTAAAAAAAGACCTTTATGTTATCGTTATTATCAATGGTTGCTAATAAAATATCGTTCACGTCCGCATTATAAGTCATTTTGAGACTTTTTTTCAGCCATACTTCGTCTTTACCGTCTTGATTTAATTCTTTAAAATCAATCTTCCCCTCTTTAATAATCGTTTTAGGTAAAGTGAAGGCTTTAGTTGCTATATGCATATCTGCTGGAGTTAGCGCTTTATATTGAGGATCTAAAAACAATGAAATAGTACCATCAGGTTCCCATAGTGCGAGTGATACTTTTTCAATATCGACAATTTTTTCTTTTCTTAATTCAGATAGTAAAAAATCGATGGAGATTCGAGCCCTTGCTAAGCTTTTGTAAACGATTTGCCCATTTTCGATAAGGGTAAAGGGTGAGGGGTCAAAGAACCTTCGGAGTTTGCCCCACTTAAGACTTGTGAACACATTAATGATATATAAAATGACTAATACACAGGTCGTTATCATTGAACCCTTCAAACCTGAATGTGCATCAGACAAAGGGTGGGCAAGAATGTTCCCAATAATTAATGCCATTATAAAATCAATTAATCTTAACTGAGAAATGGCTCGTTGCCCCATCAATTTAACCGAAAAAAGTAAAACGATGAAGGATGTAATGGCTCTCAACATCCACTGAACTGTAGTAAGAGTTTCCTGGCTAAAAATAAAATCCACCAAAATCCACGTCCTTATCAAGGAAATATACTATTTAGTATGAAGCATTGAATCAAGGATTATCACAGGTGGGAAGTTTTTTTAAAACGGCATGACTCTAAAGGGTAATATGGCGAATTTACTCGAGCTATAACAACACCGCTATAAAGCAGGTGTTTTTTATTGTTGATGGGTGGGATATACTACTTCATAAGTATTACCCAACATTGGCCCTTCGGAGACTTCTTTTTAAAATGTTTTCGAAAGATTTATATTAATATAACAATTGTAAAACGTATTGTAATTGAAAATAAACTGATTTAAAATGATATCTTTCCTAAGAATTTATTTTAAAAATATCCTTGTATATTATCAGTAACAATGGTCTGATAGTTTCTACCTGGCAGCCGTGAATAATGCCGGACTACAAGGAAGTATGAAAATAAAAGAGATGAATAGGTTTATGGTTGGTTCGCTTGAAAACTTGATCCAGCATACCCCCTTTTTAATGAAGGCTCTTACTTTTTCACACTTTCTTCCTGCGGCTGAAAGTGTAAAAAGGTAAGGGCTTTTTATATAAAAAAAATGAATGGGAAATGATATATCCAAAGGGGATGAAAGCATGTATTTCTTATTGAATATACTGGGTGTTTTAGTTGTAATGGGCATCGTTTACCTTTGTTCACCTAATAAAAGGAGCGTTAAGTGGAAAGCCATTCTTACCTTACTGGTTCTTGAATTGCTTATCACAGGGTTCATGTTATCAACTAAGATAGGGGCGTGGGTCATTAATCTGATCGCTTCATTCTTCACCTGGTTGATTGGATGTGCAAATGAAGGGATTTCATTCGTCTTTCCTTCAGTTATGGCAAATGAACATGTGGATTTCTTTTTCAGCGCATTGATGCCAATTATTTTCATTATCACGTTTTTTGATGTTTTATCGTATTTCGGTATACTTACCTGGATCATTGATAAAGTGGGATGGCTCATCTCAAAAGTATCCGGTTTGCCAAAACTTGAGAGTTTCTTTTCGATTCAGATGATGTTCCTTGGGAATACCGAAGCACTTGCTGTTCTCCGCGTTCAACTCGGCGCGATTAAAGATCAGCGACTTTTGACATTTGGAATCATGAGCATGAGCAGCATCAGCGGTTCAATCATTGGAGCCTACCTATCCATGGTACCGGCAACCTATGTATTTGTAGCGATACCTTTGAACTGCCTAAATGCCTTGCTAATTGCTAACATGCTAAATCCCGTCGATGTCAGTAAAGAGGAAGACGTCGTTTATGTACCTTCTAAAGAGGAACGTAAAGATTTCTTTTCCACCATTTCTAACAGTATGCTGGTGGGGGCCAAAATGGTCTTCGTCATCATGGCAATGGTAATCGGTTATGTGGCGTTAACGGCCAGTGTAAACGGTATTTTCGGTTTCTTTGTGGATGGCCTGACCATTCAAAAAATCTTCTCTGTCATTTTTAGTCCATTTGCATTCCTGCTTGGACTAACAGGACATGATGCGATGTATGTCGCTCAATTGATGGGAATCAAGCTTGCCACGAATGAGTTCGTCGCCTTGCTCGATTTAAAAGATAAAATCAGTACGCTGTCTCCGCATACAGTCGCTGTTGCTGTCACTTATCTGACGTCATTTGCCAACTTCAGTACAGTGGGAATGATTTATGGAACATTCAATTCCATCCTAAATGATGAGAAATCGAACATTATCGGAAGGAATGTCTGGAAACTGCTGCTAAGCGGGATGGCTGTTTCCTTGTTAAGTGCCATGATGGTTGGATTATTCGTTTGGTGATACATTATAAAAGAGAGGGCATCCATTTTTAAAAAATGGATGCCCTCTCTTTTATTCTGGAGAAAAAAGCTGTGCTGGGATTCTCCATGCACAGCTTTTTGGTTTATTTCCTCAAATAATTCTCCGTATAATATGGTTTATTTTCCTCATCGAAGGCCACTCCGACACCGAGCGATTCAAAATCCTTCTGTAATTTGTTTTCCCTGTGGCCAATGGAATTCATCAGGCCTTCATGGGCAAAGATACTGCTATTCTGACCGGCAGCCAAGTTTTCCCCAGCCATTCGAAACTTGATTTTGTCATCTTCCATCCTGTCGAACGGGGATTCTCCTTCAAGGTTTGTATGGTTGAAGTATTGATTCACGGCCATATCTGTACTGTGATCCTGTGCAGTGACCTTCACTCGTTTATCCCATGAAAGCACTGAGAGATCATGATTGACCCGTGATGCATTGGTCAAATCGAATAATTGATATTCGAAGCCTTTCTTTAACTCGGGGCTGGCTTTTGCAAAATAGCCGCTCTTTTGCTTTTCCAGTTTTTCGTCGATGATCTGGATCGATGTGACTGTATTATTTTCATGTTTATCATAAAAAATGGTCACATAGCTATTATCCATTTTAAACATATCGTATTCGCCATCACTTCGAATCTGATAATAGACGTTGCCTTTAAGAAGTTTTGTTACAGGCTCGCCCAATTTCGCAGTCACGGTTTCCTTAGGGGTGCCGCGTTTAATGCCTTCCTTTGAGGAAATCAAATCTTGATTCGTATATAAACCAACAACTTTATTGTTATTATCGTAGGCAACCATGAAGAAGTTTTGATAATTTTCGTGATAGGCGAACCAGTCTACGCCATATTCATTCCGCGTTTTCCGCTTTGCTTCCCCAGCCAGTTTTTCTACGTCATCCTTTGTGTCGCCAATTTCGATATTACTGACTGAAAAGGATGCTTCAGAAGGTGCTTCCAATGCTGGTTTTTTCACTTTTTCCGTTTCTTGCGTTTCTTTTTCTGAAGCGGTATCCAAAGTTTCAGCCAGCGAACCCATCAGGTTGTTGACTCCGGTGTTCAGTTTTTCCAAGGCAGTTGAAACCTCGGGCCCGTTTATGAAGGAACGAACATCGGATGCAAAGGAACCAACCCCCGCCTTGAATCCAGACTCCTGAATATTTTTACCATATCCATACCAAAATCCACCGAGTAGGAGTATGAGAACCACAATATTAAACAAATTCCGCAAATCGTTCACTCCTGCTCTATCTGGGATAAAGAATCCCGATTATTGAAATATCAGCTGCAGCACACTTAAAACAGGTGGGGCACATAACAAAAAGAGTGAACACATGATTAGTATTTGGGAGGCCGTTTTTGGAAGCTTTTCCTTCCCTTTTCCCGAATACCAGCCACTGAACTGAAGTTTATTTCTATACCAGACAAATAATAAAATGAGTATCGCAATCGAGCCTAGCCAGCCATACTGATTCTGATTAACTCCTATGTTTATATATATACCGTTTACAATATTTGAAATGATCGATCCGGCTATCCCGAATATTAATATGATGCGCATCAATTCTAATAAGACCCTCATATGTCACTCCTTGGTTTCACCATTATACTCATTTGTTTACAAAATAAAAACTTTAAGTGATCAACACTGTCCTGCTTGATCACATACAGAGTTTACATATTAAATCGCATACATATTATACCAAAAATGCAGTGGGGAATAAAACGGATGCCTCTTACGATGGTATTTTTATTAGGTTTGTTATAATTTGTTAAATTAATACACTGAGGCGGAATGCTTTATGGATAACAAAACCCAGCTGGCTTTCATTCTTGTTTTAATACCTCTCGCAATATCGATTTTTATTTGCTTCAAACCTGAATTATTAATATCTGGAGGATATGATTCAGCTCTTGATGGGTATGTAGTGTCCATGATCATTTTCACTTTGCATTTATTAGTTAAATTAGGAGGATTCATTATAAACAAAAAAAATAGCACATTTGAGCTAATCTTTTTTGTTTTATTCTTCAATGATGATGTTTGATCGGTTCAGCAAAAAAACGGAATCCCTTTAGTGGAGGGCACTGAAAAAGTCCCTTCGGGCCAATAGAGGTAGTTTTTCTCAGTTTATTCTGAGGAAATCTACCTTTTTTT
>NZ_JBHZPF010000096.1:0-8467 GCF_042787975.1 Peribacillus sp. YIM B13482 | reverse complement strand
AAGCGAGCATCTGGAGGGGAAATCAACCACAACTCACTACCTGGTAAATAGCAACAAAGTATGTGAAAACAGCCTATTTAAAAAAGGAGAATAGTCATGAATATTGAACAATTACTATATATCGTAGAAGTCGCAAAATACAGTTCTCTGTCTGTCGCAGCACAGAATCTACATGTGACTCAATCCAACATCAGCCAGTCCATAACCAACTTGGAAAAGGAGCTGGGGATTAAAGTTCTTAAACGGTCACGGGGACAAGGCGCTGTTCCAACCGATGAAGGAAGAATCATTCTGAAACTCGCCTATGAAGTACAAAAAAAGCTTGAGGAAATAAAAGTGACTGCTAACTTATTGAATTCCACGGAAGTGGGGGAACTAAAAATATCGTCATTACCCGGATTGATGACGTTCCTGGTAAAAGCGATAGCATCGTTTAGACATGATTATCCGTACGTAAATTTGGAGGTTGCCGATAAAAGTGGATCTGCTGTAATTGGAGATGTTCGACAGCATAAGACTGACATTGGACTGATTACGTATTCAAGTGATTTGAACATAAACATGGAAGGAATAGCTTTTGAAGCATTAATCGAAGGAAAGCAGAAAGTATATGTTTCTAAGCATTCTCCCTTAGCCATTCTTGGTACTATAACTCCGCATGATATACTTGATCAAACTCTCGTTACATATAAGGGTGAATTTATGGAGTATTTCCTACAAGATTTCTTTCATAAATATAAGCCCTTGAAAATCTTGTTTACTTCAAATAATATGGATGGAGTTCTCCAAGCCATAAATGAAAATTTGGCAATTACATTCGCTCCTGATTTCGTAATGAAAAACTACCCCCTTATCATTAATGGCGATATCGTTCCAATTGATTTGGTGTATCATCCAACTGTAAATATTTCTTTAGGATTAGTTCGATCAGAGAATAAACATTTGTCCACTTTTGCCAACAAATATATTCATTATTTAAAATCAGAAATTATTAAGAATTAAAAAAGAAAAAAAGAGAAGGTTCTTCGTCCAAAGGTGGGCGAAAAGGCTTCTCTTATTACAAATTTATCTCTACCCTAACAGGAATTAGCAGTGTTATCTCTTTACCTTGTAATAGAAGCCTTTTGGCGATCCCCTTTTCCACATGTCAAATTGGCGCTGATCGTAAAGGAAGCCCCCGTCTTTTCTATCACTTCATCTAGTGAAACACCTTCTTGCGTTTCCACAAGAATCATTCCCTCGGGAGTAAAGTCAAATACAGCCAAATCCGTAATCAGTCGATTTACAACCTTTTGACCTGTCAATGGAAGGGAACAGCTTTTTTTGATCTTGGATTCATTGTACTTATTGGTGTGCTCCATTATGACCACAATTCTTTTGGTACCATGGACAAGATCCATCGCACCTCCCATCCCTTTGACCAATTTCCCCGGGATCATCCAATTTGCCAAATCACCTTGTTCGGAAACCTCCATGCCTCCCAAGATAGCCAGATCAATGTGTCCCCCACGAATCATAGCAAAGGACTCAGCACTGTCAAAGAAAGATCCAGCGATTACCGCTGTAACCGTTTCTTTCCCTGCGTTAAATAAGAACAGGATCTTCCATCCCTTTAACTGGATAAGGTCCGATGCCAAGCAACCCATTTTCGGATTGCAATAATACATGTACTTCTTCCGGTATTTCGTTCGCAAGTAAAGTAAGCATTCCAATTCCTAGATTCACGTTCATCCCATTTTGAATCTCTTGAACCGCACGCTTAATGATTTTTGTCCTGGTACCTGTAAGTAAGTAATATTTATATAACACAAAATATAATCTTAAATATTGGCTGTGTTAAACTTGCCTGTTGATTTCCGCTTAAGGCACTTCGCTTTCCGAGTGCAGTCGTGTAGCCTCCTCGGTGCAGAGCGCCTGTGGGGTCTCCCCTGACCTGCTACTTCCACATGAGCCTCGTGCCTTCCGCTTCAATCAACTTAGTTTGAAAATCAACAATTATGTTTAAACATCACCTAAAAATTAATAAGGACCTTCGTAAAGAAGGCCCTTTTACAGTTCTAATCATTACGAAACTAATTAATTTACTTAATCCTCCACTTCAATATGATTATCAGCGTAAGTCTCGGATATCTTATCCTGACAACTCCAGCACTTACTGCGATTTCGCTCCATAATAGCTAATTCTTCATGACACAATACACAACGGTCCATCTCAGAAACGGACTTTTCATTTTTACACATCGTTTATTTCCCTCCTTGATTCACCTATTAAATGATTTTTATACAATAACTTGTTCCTCAGGTTTTATCGTTGTTTGACTTTGGTTCGCGGGACGGACAATGGTCAAAAACAATAATCCGATTACGAACATAACCAAAGAAGTTACTTGAAAGCCATAACCATATCCAATTGCCTCAGTTCTTGCATACTGGATAAAATACCCGAATATGAGTGGAGCAATAATGCTTGTTGTACTTGATAGAGCAACATAGGCCCCTTGAGCCTTTCCAATGTTTTTGGGAGAAAAGAATTCCATTAATATGGCGGGTGCGAGTGAGAGAATAACAATCGCAAAACCCGGAGCAAGGATGAAGAATAGAATGGAGATTGCACTAGAATTAAAGGCATTTGCAAGAAATAAACAAATAGCGGATAGCACCATCGTAATCCCTGCAACATTTATTCGTGCTTTACGAATATCTCCTGTTTTGCGATAAAGTCGATCCGAAAACAGGGCAAATACAATTTGGCAAATGGCCGCAAAAAGAAAAGGTAAAGACACTGCAAGTTTCAACATTTTTCCATCAAAATGTTGAATTTCGGTAAAATATGCAGGAAACCATACCGCTTGAACGGACAATAACCAATAGGCACAACCTGCACACAAAACGATAAAAATAAAATTTTTAGATAAAAGATACGGAAGAAACTGACGCCAAGAAACATTAGAAGAAATTATTGAGTGCTTATCTTCTTGATCAAAAGCATACGAACCGATTTCTTTTGGGTTTTCTTTTCCAAGAATCATCCATAAAACTAGCACCATTAGTCCAACAATCCCCATTGCTATAAAAGCAGATCTCCATCCATATCCGTTGATCAAGGAGATTAATAATGGCGAAGCAATCGCAGGCCCGATTGTTGCTCCAAAGAGAACAGCGCCAAAGCCTATACCATGTCTATGTTTAGGGAACCATTTTCCAATTATTGAAGTTGATATAGCAACGGCAGGACCTTCTCCTGCTCCCAAGACCATTCTTGTTATTACTAGTAGAGATAGACTTGAAACAAAAGGTGTGGTAAATTGAACAATCAACCATACAAACGAGATCCAAGTAAACATTTTTTTCGTATTTCTTGAATCGGCCATTCCCCCTAGAATGAAAGAGGAAAAGGTAAAGAACCAAAAGAACGAACTGCCAACAATTCCCCATTGTGAAGGACTTAAATGTAACTCTTTCATTAGAGGAACAGAAACTAAACCAATGATAACTTTATCAACCTGGTTGATCATGCCTGAGGCTACAAGAATTAATAATATGATCCAAGAATATTTAGGTGTTTTCAAATTAATAATCTCCCCTTCTATTCCGTTAACATGAATCAATTGGTGTTTTAAAAGTCTTTAAAGGTAAATCTTCCGTGTTTAACCTCGTCTAAACTCTTTATTTATTAAACCCCTTACCTCATTTTTTCTGCAATACCTCCAGCTGTATTTTCACGTACAGGAATACCACCGCGACCAGCTTTACCTGTTTTCTCATCAATGAACATCGCGAAGTCTGGCGCGATTTCTCGCCCATTTGGCATCGTGAGCCACAATCTTAATAAATGACGTTTGCGTTCGGGTTCTTCATAGTCTTCGTATACAGTACGGGAATGAAGAACAGTATAATTATTAACAAATTGCATATCACCCGGTTCCATCATCATATCAATATGCATGTTTTCATCATATAAGAGGGAATCTATTAAGTCATATGCTTCAGTTTCAACTTTTGACAAATATCTACCTGTTTTCGCTTGTGCTGATTCTACATATCCGCGGTTATATCTGCAGCTTAATTTATCTTCGTAATAACTAAAGACTGGTGATGAATAAACAGGAGATTCACCTGGTGTTTCCTCACCACGACGATCCAAGAAATATGGAAGATAGAGAATTCCAAGATACTCAGGGTATCTATCCAGAATTTCATTGTAAACTGCGATGGAGCTTACGATACTACTGTAACCGCCAGATTTAGCTTTTCGAAGACTTAATAATCCGACTACGTCAGATCCATCTGGGTGAAAGGGCAGATGAGCATTCGTTTGGTAACCACGTACATTTGAATCATTAATGTCGAGACCTTGATCAACAACATGTCCTAATAGATCACCTTTTGCGTTTTGCGTGACCGGGATGCCCAGGTGGACTCCGAGACCCCAGTAAATAATGCTTGCTTCTTCATCTGTATACTTTTCAATTGGTAAGCCACGAATTAATAGAAAACCTCTCCCATTCTCCAGCTCGTCTATAAAGTAAGCTATTTCGTCAGAAAGATACGGAATTGGAAAGTCCTCCTTATTAAAATCAGGTGCCCTTAATCCTTTTTGTTTCACATAGAATAAAGCGCTTTCAAGATCTGCGATCGTTTTCTCTGACAAATAATAAATCCATGATTCATCTTTAGCTAAATCAATACCTTTCCAAGCTACTGGTCCTTGAATTTTTTCCTTTAAAATAGACGGCACTGAGAATCCTCCTTCGTTTTCTATTGCAATTTTAACTATAGTACCTAATGAAAAAGTTTGGGCTGTTTTCCTACTTTAAAAGCGACTGCCACTATCTTTCAAACCCTTATACTAAACAATTATTGCTTAATAAATGATGTCCCTTGTCCTCCCCCTTTAATTCCATGAAAGCGCTTTAAATAACTTCTGACTGTTATAATAGTTATCCAGTTAATTATATTCATAATTTTCAGTTAAATAAAATTAAAATTTTTAATTTACAAATAAACCTTACTAATAAACGGAAATAGAACACACTTGTACATGGCAATTTACAACACATATCATTATATTAATAAAACTTAAGTGCAATTTAAAATCTTTAATTTTATATAATTATCATTTATAGGTATAATCAACGATAGAAATGATTGAATTTTCTAATAAACCGCTTTCAAGAGCAGAGTCTAATACAAGTAAATTGAAGCAGGAGGTTGAACTATGGACTTAAAATTATCTGGAAAAAAGGCACTTATCGTTGGGGGAAGCAGGGGGATTGGCAAAGCTATTGCACGTCAGTTGGCTTTGGAAGGTGTGGATTGTACGATTTGTTCAAGAAACGAATCTTCACTAAAGAATGCAGCAGACGAATTGGCCAAAGAAACTAAAAGGAATATTTATCCAATAACAGCAGATACTAATGATCCGGACTCTATCCTAAATTTAGTTGAAAAATCAGCAGCAGAAATGGGAAGCATTGATATTTTAATCAACAGTGGTGCCCGTGTAGGAGGCCATGAACCAGAGGATTTTAACAGCATTAAAGATGAACTTATCTTGAAAGATTTCGAAGAAAAGTATATGGGCTATTTTCGTAGTGTCCGGGCTGTTGCTCCTTATATGATCCAAAATAATTGGGGACGTATTATCAATATAAGTGGTCTGGCAGCTAGAATTGGCGGCAATTATTTTAGTTCCGGTCCTCGTAATGCATCTGTTGTCCATATGACAAAATCCGCATCATTAGAATTAGGAAAGCACGGAATTACTGTCAATGCTGTTTATCCAGGGATTGTCGATACGGAAACGTTTAGAGGCCGTGTCACTAATGAGGAAGCTATACGCCAGGCAGCATCAATGAATGCCCTCGGCCGCTTGATTACATCAGAGGAAATTGCTTATGTCGTTACCTTCCTAGCCTCACCTTTGGCGGCATCGATAACTGGCGATGTCATTTCGGTAACCGGTGGAATTGGAAATACCGTTTATTACTAAATGCCTAGGGTTGCTATTGTTACTGTTTCGTTGATTATCAATAATTTCTATTTAAAAAATTAAATAGGTTATTTTAAAAAGCGAGCCTCACTAAATTCTGAGGCTCGCTTCATTTAGAACATTTTCTTTCAATCTATCCCTATTGTATATTTTAAGGAACTCAAGAACTTCTCGATCCGAGAAACAGTCAATTCTATGTTCTTTGAGAAAATGGCCATTTGTACAAAAAATCCGTGGACCATTCCGGGTTCACATTCATATTCAACTTGAACACCAAAATCTTTTAGACGTTCAGCATAGGCCATTCCTTCATCCCGAAGTACATCATTTTCCGCTGTAATAACAATTGCTGGAGGGAGACCACTTAAATCTTGAGCGACTAAGGGGGAAGCATACTCATTACATCTGTCCTCATTATTCCTTAAATAATGATTACGGAACCAAATCAACTGCTCACGGTCAAGTCCAAATCCTTTTGCAAAGGTTCGATGGGATTCCGTATTGAACTCAAGATTTGTCGCAGGATAGATTAAAACCTGTGCAGTGATGTTTGGACCTTTTTTGTTTCTCGCCATCATCGTAACTACAGTTGCTAGATTTCCACCTACGCTATCCCCACCAACTACCAATCGAGAAACCTCTCCGTTAAATGAAGTCCCTTTTTCAAAAACCCATTGCAATGCGGAATAGGCGTCTTCTACTGGAGTCGGAAACTTATACTCTGGAGAAAGACGATAGTTTACGGATACAACAATACTTTGCGTTCGATTCGCTATCATTCGGCAGCTTGCATCCGTTGATTCAATGTCTCCTAGAACCCATCCTCCACCATGGTAGTAAATAAATAGTGGGAAAGGACCTTTTCCTTCCGGTATATATACCCTGCATTTGATTGTTTCATCCTGGCTTACCGGAATCATGTAATCCTCAACTTTTGAAAGCGGTTCTAATTTTACAACAGGACGCGGTGCTTTAGAAAGCATCTCTCTTACTGACTTATGATTCATCGTATGAATAGGTGGCAGCTGATTAAATGCTTGTAAATATTTTTCTGCTTGCGGATCTAAATTTGCCAAAAAACATCCTCCTCACTTCAGGTTATTTTTAAATTACCCAGTCTATATGCGACGCCATTATTCCTGTCACGAAACTCTCACTTCAAAATAAAAATATAAAATGGTGATTTTATTCATCATTTTCGTTGAATAAAATCACCATTCAAGAATTATTAGTGATTATTATTACCACGGGTTTTTATCTAATTACAGGTGCTCCTCCTATATAAAACTCGAAATCTGGAGCAATTTTCCGGCCACTTGGCATCATGAGCCACAATCTTAATAAATGACGTTTGCGGTCATCTTCTTCATAATCTTCAAATAGTGTACGTGAATGAAAAACGGTATAATTATTAACGAATTGCATATCACCCGGTTCCATCATCATATCAATATGAAAGTTTTTATCAGCAGTAAGGGAATCTACAAAATTAAACGCTTCGATTTCCTCTTTTGACAAAGAGATACCTGTCTTTGTTTGTGCTGATTCGACATATTGCCGCATATATCTGCAGCTTAATTTACCAACGTAATAGCTAAAGATCGGTGATGGAACTACTGGAGATTGACCAGGTGCTTCTTCCCCACGAAGATCATGGGCGAATGGACGGTAGAGAATTTCAAGGTACTCAGGGTGATTATCCAGAATTTCATTATAGATAGACATCGCACTAGCGATACTGCTTAAACCGCCAGATTTCGCTTTACGAAGACATAGTAATCCGACAACATCAGCAAGATCTGTGTGATAGTCAAGACGTACATTCGTTTGGTAACCTCTTACTGCTGTATTATCATTAAAGTCTTTACCCATGTTTTTGATATGCCCTAAGAGGTCGCCCTTTTTTCCTTGGATGATCGGCAGGCCCAAGTGAAGTCCAAGACCCCAGTAAATGATACTAGCTTCATCGTCAGTATATTGATCCATTGGTAATCCACGAATCAATAGAAATCCTCTCCCATTCTCCAGCTCTTCAACAAAATAAGCAATTTCATCAGCGAGATCAGGAATCGGGAAATCCTCCTTGTTAAAATTGGGTGCCTTTACCCCTTTTTGTTGAACATGTAATACAGCCTTGTCAAGAGTTGCAAGGGTTGTCTCAGACAAATAATAAATCCATGAATCATCTTTTGCCAGTTCGATACCTTTCCACGCTGAACGCCCCTGAATTTTTTCCTTTAAAATAACAGACATACATATTCCTCCTTTATATTTGTTGTATCATTTTAATTGATTGAATATTCCGAAATTATTATATATGGTATCCTTATAATTAAAAATGAAATTATTATTTTTAACTTATAATTAAGTTAGATCAATATAATCTTACTAAGAATCTTGGAGTTAGTATAGTTTCATGGACACATTTTAGTTAAGTCCTTACAATGATTTTTGAGAGGATGTGTCCGTCTTGGA
>NZ_JBHZPF010000095.1:0-8476 GCF_042787975.1 Peribacillus sp. YIM B13482 | reverse complement strand
GAGTCTCGCACTTCCGCTCCAATCAACCTTAAATAGTTTCGTTTTAAAAACAACAATCTTTACGAAAAGAGCCTAAAGAAAAAACTATGGGCAAACTGGCTTTTCTTAAAATTTGTTTACAAAAGGGGTTCGGAAGTGTCTCACCCCGAACCAGATCGAGGATAAACCGTTTGTACTGTGAAGGAATTAATTATATATTAATTCTTGAGTACATTTATTCATGGATGAAAGTATGATGATGATAAGAAAAGTTCGGAGGGGACAATCATGAAAAATATTAATACTGAACAAGAATACCGTGAACAAATTAAACAAGAGGGACTGACAGTCGGGATTTTTACGACTACATGGTGTCCAGACTGCAAACGTTTAGACATGTTCATTGATGAAATCACCCAAGAACATCAAGACAAACAGTGGTTTACAATCGATCGTGACGAGTTTCCAGAGATTTCAGAAGAGCAGACCGTGATGGGAATTCCTTCTTTATTGGTTTTTAAAAATGGAGAAAAGATTGCACATTTGCACAGTGCGAATGCTAAAACCCCAGAGGCAGTCAATGAATTTCTAAATGATCTATAAAAGTTGTTGTAAAGGTAAACCCCGCATGATGTTGTCATGCGGGGTTCACCTTTGTTTTGGGGTCTCCCATTTAAAAATGTTCATGGAATATCGTGTTCACCCCAATTTCAGGGATTTTTTTCTAAAAATAACTTGATTTCTATGATGAAACGGGTTTTAATTATAGATACCGAATGTCCATTATGGATATCGAATATCCACATAGATGCTGAAAGAGGTGAACTGATTTGCAATTAACAAAAGGGGTCGAGCAAGCTATATGCATCATTGTTATCCTCTCCACCCAGGATAAAAATGTACCGCTTTCGTCTAATGAGATCAGCAGGCGATTGGAGGTGTCTCCTTCTTATTTGAAAAAAATCATAAGGAAATTGGTAGTTAAGCAGATAATCACTTCCGTTCCTGGTAATAATGGCGGCCTTACTCTTGCCAAAAGTGTAGATAAGATTAAAAACCTTGAAATTATTGAGGCGATGGAAGGTCCCATTTCGATGTTTCCGGATACGGGACTTATAGAAAAAGCGTTTAAAGATGGAGAATACGCAGAGAAGGGGATGGACGTTCTTCGTCGGACGTTTTCTCGGGCGGATCAACTTTTGATAGAGTTCTTTTCCAGTCAAACAGTGGCAGATTTGCTGAAGGAAAGCTTTGGCACCACGGACATACCGACTCTTAATTGGAATTCAACGTCATTGAGTGATGTACTGCGTGAAAAGAAAGGTGAAAAGAATTGAACATGCTTAAACAAGAATGGAAGCTTTTCCTTACAAATCGAAAACTTGTCGGTGTCGCAATCGTTTTACTGTTCGTACCGATTATTTATGGGGGGCTATTTCTTAGTTCCGCTTGGAATCCATACGGGAATACAGGCAAATTGCCGGTTGCAGTCGTGAATAAGGATGTGAAGGCGGAATATGAGGGTAAAACCTTAACGGTCGGTAATGAGCTGATCGAGCAATTAAAGGACAATGATGATTTAGAATGGCATTTCGTAACGGAAAAAGCGGCGAAAAAAGGATTCGAAGATGGTACATATTATATGGTTGTTACCATTCCAGAGGACTTTTCAAAAAATGCTTCAACCGTCCTGGATGATAAACCTAAGAAAATGAATTTAACATATGATGTGAATCCTGGACGCAGTTTCGTTTCGGAAACGGTCGGAAAACAGGCAGCGAATAACTTGAAAACGGAAATTGCTGAAAGTGTCACAAAAGAATATGCGGAAGCGATCTTCTCACAACTGGATGAAATCGGAGATGGATTCGGTGATGCAGCAGATGGGGCATCAAAACTGGATGAAGGTGCTGAAAAACTGCATGATGGAAACAAAGAAGTGACAGAGAATCTGAATAAATTAGCTTCCAGTACATTAACTTTTAAAGAGGGAGCGAATAAACTTCAAATCGGCGTCGGCGAGTTTTTGGAAGGAGCCAATAAACTTGAAAGTGGCGCTTCGGAATTAAATAAGGGAATATCACAATACACTTCTGGTGTCGGTCAGTTGCAAAAGGGTGCGAACGAACTCGCATCAGGTACAGGGGAATTAACTAATAATAGTAAAGCACTTATACAAGGTTCTTCCCAACTTTCCACTGGGCTGGCCAAAGTGGTTCCAGGAGCCCAAACTTTAAATACTGGATTAGCACAAGCGCAAACAGGCAGTGCGAATTTGAATGATGGGTTGAATCAATTATCGCAAAATGCAAGGCAGCTGACGGACCAATCTTCAGGAATCCCAAAAATGGCAGAAGGTCAGCAGAGTTTAAATGAGGGAATCATTAAACTGGCTGAAGGAAGCGGGGCGTTAAATGCCGGCCTGAAAAAGATGGATGGCCAATTGCCCGCAGAAGAACAGCTGAGTCAGCTTAAGCAAGGACTGTCAAGCATTCAAAGCGGTGTGAATCAATTGCAAAAAGCGGTTCCTGCAGGGAGCAGCGCGTCCGGTACCGTATCTGGCATTACTGATGACCTCAATAACAGTCAAGCGGCCTTAACGGAACTACAATCAACGATTGCGAATAATGGACAAAGCACAATCAATACCGTTCAAAACACTGAAGCGTACAAAAGTATGACGAGTGAACAACAATCCGAATTAATTGGAGCCATTCAAAATGAACTTCAAATACAAGCGGGGGCACAAAAACAAATTGCATCGAATCTTGCTGCAAGTGTATCCGACTTATCAACGCAATTAACGAATAAAGTAATGCCAGTATTGAATGGATTAGGCCAACTTCCAGAACAGGTGGCCAATTTAAATAATGCGGTGAATAAAGTTAATCCAAACGCCGTCTCAGCGTTAAATGGGTATACGGCAATAAGGAACTCACTGGAAGAACAATTGATTCCTGGTGCAACCCAATTAAATACCGGCATGAATGAAGCCGTTAAGGGCAGCAATCAATTAACGGCGGCAACCGATAGTTTAAATGAACGGACACCAGAACTAGTGAATGGGATCAATCAGTTAGCACAAGGCGGTTCTTCGTTAAATAATGGTTTATCAAAACTAACTGAGGGATCTGGTCAACTGGTTGATGGAGTTTCACAACTTCAGGCAGGGTCATCCTCCTTTGGGAATGGTCTTGAGAAGTATGCGTTTGGTGTTAGCCAAGTTGGCGAAGGGGCAAATAAACTTGCTAATGGGGCGAATGAGCTGAATGCAAACTCAGGTTCCTTGAAAGATGGTTCATCAGCACTTGTTAAAGGCACTGAACAATTGGCAAGCAATTTACCAACTTTAAGCAATGGAGTCATCCAACTTGCTGATGGAGCAGGTAAAATCAATAAAGGTTCATTAGCACTTGCTGAAGGTTCAAATAAATTGGGCGATGGAATCTCCTCTCTAAAAGGTGGAACAGGCGAACTTTCGGAAAAACTGAGTGATGGTGCAGAAGAAATAAATGAAAATGAAACAACAGATGATAATTACAGCATGATTGCTGAACCGACACAGGTTAAAGAACAAAAAAGCAGTGACGTTCCGAATTATGGTCATGCACTAGCACCTTATGTATTGTCTCTTGGCTTATTTGTAGGAGCTATAGCCTTCAATATGGGATTCCCGACAGGGTTGCCTTCCACAAGGCCTACTTCAGGAGTGGCATGGTGGTTCAGTAAATTCACGGTCCTATTTATCCAAGCGACGCTTTCAGCATTAGTGTTGGATGCGATCATGATTTTTGGAATGGATTTACAGGTCGAGAACATGGGGCAATTCATTGGGGTTTCCATACTGACTTCCCTTACCTTCATGTTCATCGTCACCTTCTTGACCGTAGGATTTGGAAATCCGGGTCGTTTATTAGCGATGATATTCCTTGTACTACAGCTAGGTGCAAGCGGAGGAATGTTCCCCGTGGAACTGACCAATAACTTCTTCAGTCATATTCACCCGTTCATACCAATGACATACTCTGTCATGGGCTTCCGTCAGGCGATGAGTACGAGCCTTGGAGCGGATGCATTGACAACGAGTATAGTGTTCCTTACTGGATGCATCATTGTCTTCAATCTACTACTATTGCTAACAATGGTCATCAAGAAGCGCAAAGAACACAATGTGGAGATGGATGCATAAACTAATGAAAAAACCCCCCCGGTGCAATGCGCCGGGGGTTTTCTTCATTATGATGGTTCATCCGTGTCCTTTTCTTTATCGATGACTTTCAATCCATTTTCCCCTGAATTTTCAATCACATGTTTAAGGATGGATAATTTGTTATCCCAGAATTGATCGTAAAAGGAAAGCCACTGTTTCAATTCCGCTAAAGGTTCTGGCTGAAGTCGAAAGCGTTTCTCTCTGCCTACCTTCCGGCCACTGACCAATTCAGCTTCAGAAAGGATATGAAGATGCTTGGCAATCGCTGTCCGGCTCATGGAAAAGTGAGAAGTGATTTCTGAAATGGGTAAATCCCCTTCAGCAAGCAATTGCAGGACCTTACGGCGGGTTGGGTCGGCGATAGCCTGAAATACATCATGCTTTTCTGCTGCAGACACTTAGCCCTCAACAACCTTTTTAAGTTTTGCATGAACGAGCTGTTCCCAGCCATGATCCATTCTCTCGCGAATCACTGAGCTCTTTTCATTCGGTTTCGGAAGAATCGTTTCAGGCTCTTTCCAACCACCATGAATAAGGGTGAACTCCGTTTTGCCATCCAGTTCTTTTAAAATGAAGGAAATGAACCAACCGTCCGTATCCCAACTGAATGAAAGACGATGAGGAGCATCTAACTCCGTTACCTTACAAGGAGATGGACCAAAAGGTGATTGCACATGGAACTCATGTCCCACTTTCGGTTGAAAATCATTTGGCATGAACCATGAAGCTATGCCCTCTGCAGTCGAAACTGTATCCCAAACTTTTTGGATAGGTGCTTCAAGAATAACTGTCTTCTTGATATCCTGTAGTGTATGTTGATTTTCCATACTGATTCTCCTTTGTCATTGAAAATTATGAAACCAATTGGTTTCGCTTTGTTGATTATATAAAACCTTTTGGTTTCATGTCAATGATTTGTTTCGAGCCATTCTCCTTATTCCTGAAATCAGGAATAAGGATTAAGGAAGCTTAAATACCCAATTCTTCAATTTGTTTTGCCAGCTCTGTTAAATTATCGATTGATTTCATTACCTCTGAATCTTCCAATGCCTTAGGGTCGATTTGGCCACTTTCAATATTATTCAAGTATAATTCAATTCCATCTGAAAGCTGTTGATTTGAGCTGACGATTTTCTCATGGATGCCTTCAGCGATTTGGGGTGGTTCAGTTGCATTGAAGTCTTCGATCTTCGTTTTCATCAATTGCAATTCTTTTTCAAGATTTTCCCTTGCTTCGGCATTCGTGACGGCATCTTTTGCCAATGCGGGCACCTCATTGGCAAAATCCTTAACGGTATTAATATATCCCGTCGCATTATCCGCATACTCCAATGATGAATTGACTTCTCCCAAAAGCGAACAGCCGCTTAATATAAGGAAGGACAGAAAAACAATGGTCATTCTTTTTTTCATATATGCCTCCATTTGTTTTTATGGTGATGATCAGATGGACAAGAATCTCTTTTTATAAATCGCTGCAATGGAATTCAGTATGAAGCCAGGGATTTTCTTCGGAAAAAATGACTTCGAATATAAAAGGTGAAAAGCACTTTTCAGGTCATGCCACTGATTACATGATTTCACTTGTTTAAACCTTGCAACGTCAATGATCTTCACCTTCATTTCGGAAGTGATGAAGATGTTCCGTAAATGGATATCCGAAGGATTCAATCCCTCTTTCCTTGCTAATTGTAAGGCATGGTCAATCTCCTCGATGTTTTTTTCCGTTATCGGGATTCCTAATGTTAAACATTCAAAAAGAGTGTTGCCTTCGATGTGATCTATAACCAGGTAATTTACCCCCGCATCATATAGTGTTGGATAGTAATCGATGGCTTGAACGGTTTTGTATATTTCAGCTTCAACTTTTGCTGTGTGAGTATGGTCCGGGAAAAACACTTTTAGGGCTTTATCGGTGGAATGAATTCGGAATACATAAGCGCTTCGGCCTTTTCCGATAAGTGATAAAGATTGGTCGGCATCAAGCAATATATGCTTTTTATCATCGGAAATCTTAACGCTTTGAGCTAATTCATAATAGTTCTGCATACTTTTCACCTCTATTGTGAATTTTTTTCGAATCAAAAAAAGACGGTATAACCGATTGTTGGTTATACCGTCTTTTAAAAATTAAAAGACCTCACCAAATAATCGGCAAGGTCTTGCAAACAACTAAGATCAGTTGCCAATAAAGCCGAGGATAAAATCCTGTATTGACGACTTTATTGTATAGCTACTCCCCTTAACAGAAGGATTCATATAAGTATATATAGTGAGTATATAGATTATTGCCTCAATCCGTCAAATATTAGGATTGTATGCTTACCCTTTATGTATATTCGGTATATTCAGGAAGATGTTCGTCCCCATAAATTAATTAACTGAATAAATATTTCAATATACTTTATTTCGACGACAAACTTGTGCATCCGCTTCAAGAAACTTAGGAAATGAATTTTCGTTGCAAATATTTCTATTAAATTAATTAAAAGTCTATTAGTTTACTATTTTGTTACAAATTCATCGATCCCTCTATAGATTTAAAGGAATATGGTATGTTTTTAATGAATGAGGATAAATACCTATAACATTATACTTATTTTAACCGATAATTAAATAAATGTTAAAAATATAATTCTTTAGTAGGGAGAATGAGATGAAGAAATTAATTTTACCAACTTTCTGTTTTGCAGTGTTGTCTACAGTTGCTTTCGAAGAAAAAATATCTGCAGCTCCACTACATGCAGAACAGGCCAATATTGAAACAGGTGTCATGTTCGTCCATGTAAATTCCGGCTTGCTCAATATGAGAAAAACAGGTACTGAAAGTGCAAGCGTAGTCGCCAAGCTGGCAAAAGGCACAAAGGTAACGGTGTATTCGGAATCCAAAGGCTGGGCGAAGATCAGAGCCAATGGAAAAGATGGATATGTCAGTACCAATTATTTATCGGCAACAAAGCCAGGAACTTTAACTAAAGCAGCAGTAGCCATTAAAACGACAACAAAATATGTGAATGTCAGTACAGGTTCACTTAATATGAGAAAAACAGGTACTGAAAGTGCAAGCGTAGTCGCCAAGCTGGCAAAAGGGACACAGGTAACGGTGTATTCGGAATCCAAAGGCTGGGCGAAAATTAAAGCCAATGGAAAAGACGGATATGTCAGTACCAAGTATCTATCGACGACAAAGCCTGGAACGGTAACCAAAGCTGCGGCAATCGTTAAAACGAAAACGAAATATGTGAATGTCAGTACAGGTTCACTTAATATGCGAAAAAGCGGTATAGAAAGTGCCAGCATAGTCGCAAAGCTGACAAGGGGCACACAGGTAACGGTGTATTCGGAATCCAAAGGCTGGGCGAAAATTAAAGCCAATGGAAAAGACGGATATGTCAGTACCAAGTATCTGTCTGCTGCAAAGCCAGGATCGGGATCCACAATAGCCACACCTCAAAAAACGACAACGAAATATGTGAATGTCAGCACGGGTTCACTTAATATGCGAAAAAGTGGTATAGAAAGTGCCAGCATAGTCGCAAAGCTGACAAGGGGCACACAGGTAACGGTGTATGCGGATTCCAAAGGCTGGGCGAAAATTAAAGCCAATGGAAAAGACGGATATGTCAGTAACAAGTATCTATCGACGACAAAGCCTGGAACGGTAACCAAAGCTGCGGCAACCGTTAAAACGACAACGAAATATGTGAATGTCAGTACAGGTTCACTTAATATGCGAAAAAGCGGTATAGAAAGTGCCAGCATAGTCGCGAAGCTTTCAAAAGGAACGAAAGTGACGGTGTATTCGGAATCCAAAGGCTGGGCGAAGATCAAGGCCAATGGAATAGATGGGTATGTCAGTACTGACTATCTTTCAACAACGAAGCCAGGAACGGCTCCCAATCCAACCATACCTGAAAAAACGACGACGAAATATGTAAACGTAAGCTCTGGTTCTCTGAATATGCGAAAAAGCGGAACGGAAAGTGCCAGCATAGTCGCGAAGCTTTCAAAAGGAACGAAAGTGACGGTGTATTCGGAATCCAAAGGCTGGGCGAAAATTAAAGCCAATGGAAAAGACGGATATGTCAGTACCAAGTATCTGTCTGCTGCAAAGCCAGGATCGGGATCCACAATAGCCACACCTCAAAAAACGACAACGAAATATGTGAATGTCAGCACGGGTTCACTTAATATGCGAAAAAGTGGTATAGAAAGTGCCAGCATAGTCGCGAAGCTTTCAAAAGGAACGAAAGTGACGGTGTATTCGGAATCCAAAGGCTGGGCGAA
>NZ_JBHZPF010000094.1:0-8550 GCF_042787975.1 Peribacillus sp. YIM B13482 | reverse complement strand
TATCGAATGAGAATCGTCTTTTTTTAATTTGATTTACCGTACTAGTTAGAAAAACGTGAGTTTTTCAGCAGCCTCGCAATCCCAGCCACTTTTTTTAGGACCTTAACACCCTCATTAATCACTTCAGGTCCTATTCCGTCACCCGCAATGACCGCTATTTTATAAACATCCATTCTTCGCCCTCCTTTATCTATATTTTCTGATTTCAACACCCTAATTTTAACATATAACTTTTGCATTCCCGCTCCTAATGGAAACGCTTAAATGTGAACGGCAAAAAAAAATTTTATCGGAAAGGTCCATAATGCAAAAAGAGCCCTTTCATGAAAGGACCCTTTTCATGCCTTTAAATATGCACGTCTTTCCGCATATTCTCGGCAATGTGAACAAACCGCGATTTTTTTTCTTTCTTCATTCAAATATGTCGTTACATTCTTGGATTTACGCTTACAAAAGTAACAGGTTTTTTTGAAGAGCTTCACTTAACGATGACTTCGCCGTCCCATTCAAGCATTCCGCCTTCCATGTTTGCCACTTTATATCCTTGTTCCTGAAGATAATGGCATACATTTTCACTGCGGCGTCCTGAACGGCAGATAAAGATGTATTCTTTTTCTTTATCAAAATAATCAAGGTTAGCTGGGATATCATTCATGCGGATATGTTTCGCGCCTTCGATCATTCCTTCTTGCACTTCTTCGTCTTCACGAACATCGACAAGTTCCATCGCTTCGCCTGCCTCAAGCTTTGCTTCCACTTCTTCAGTTGTAATGATTTTGATTTCTTCCATAATTAGCACCTCGAATTATCGTATGATTTATCTAATTCATTATAACAAAATTTCCAGTTAAACATCACTTAATGAATCCTCGGCTTTTAAGGTTCACATTCAACCGGCCAGCTGATTGAAAAGACATGTACACTTTTTTCTACTGTCGGCATGCCATTTTTATCAAAACACTCATTACTGGCATCCATACATGATTGCTAGGAACAGCAATGAAAAAAGCCATACCCGTCATTCGTTTTTTAGGTACCGCCTGAAATTCCTCACTTGATCTGAGTTCCTGCATTGAATGCAACCTGATCCGTATACCTCTCCGAGCATCACCATTGTAATAGTTTACCATATAGCAGTTAAAAAGGTTCGGTCCTCACTCATTTTATCGGGGAAGAACTCCATCTTTATCAACTCTCAACTTTTTACCGTTTCTATAAACCATTCTGGATAAAATGGCTCCTAATAAGGCCGCCACTATCAGAATACCGAATAGAATCGAATAATTTGCGATGATCCCTATCAAAGTGGATGAGAAGATACTCCCGAAATATCGAAAGGTAGAAAAGATACCCGAAGCCGAGCCCGATACCGATTCATCCACTGCTTCCAGGGAAGCTATCTGCATGCTTGTAAGTCCTAAACCGATCGCCAGCCCATTCACAATGAGTGTGAAGGCTAAATACAGAAGTGATTGGGTTTGGATGACGAATAAGAATAATAGATTCGTTAACACCGTGATGGCGAATGAAAGGAATATGACCTTTTCCGATGCGTATCTCCGGTTAAGCTGTCCTCCTATCATATTGCTGACTGCCATGGAAATCGAGAACAAGGATAACAATGCACCGCTCATGGAAGTCGATATATCCATTTTTGTGGTCATAATCAGCGGCATGACCAACAAAATCGCGTACATCGTGAAATTATTGATCAATACAGATAAATTGGCATTTACGAATACGGGACTCTTAAATAAGCTAAAATCGATAATCGGGGATGGAACAGAACGTTCTTTCCGTACGAATAATCCCACGAATAGAAGGCTCCCGATACCAAGTACGATATACATCGTCATCGATTCTGCATGAGTCAAAGTAATCAATAAAGTGATCGTAACGGCTAAATAAAAGGAGCCGATAACATCCAATGGCTGTCGGGCATTCTTTTTCTGCAGCTTAGGTATAAGGAAAACGCCTCCAGCAAGTGCACCCAATAAAAACGGGACGTTAACCCAGAATATCGCTTTCCAACTAGCTACAGCAATTAAAAACGAGCCTATTAATGGACCTACTGCCGCTCCTAGACCCATTCCCAATCCGAAAAAACCCAAAACCCCCGGCAGCCGCCCGTGTGAAACGGTCTGACGGATAAGGGCTACGACATTCGGGATCAGCAGCCCGCCCCCTATGGCCTGCAGTGACCGAAAAGCGACAAGCATATTTATATTTGGGGCAAGCCCGCATCCAATAGACGCAGCAAAGAATAGTAATATGCCAATTATATAGATTTTCCGATTGCCATATATATCGCCAAGTTTACCAGCAATCGGCTGGGTAACGGCCATTACAATGAGATAGATAGTGACAACCAAAGTGGCACTGTGTATATCCAAACCGTAAAAGTCTGAAATCGACCCGAGCGCTATCGAAATCATCGTTGAATTGATCGGTACTAGAAACGCCGCCATTAAAGTAAAAACGATCATCAGGTATTCCCTCTGTCTACTCATTCTTTCACCTCCATCCTTAAAAGGAAAACAATAGCTTGAACGGATGACACTATGCATTACTAATCCGCTTTAGGTTTAATTTACTCATGCATCAATTATCGTAACGGTTCCTGTATTCCCATCGACAATGACATGATCTCCATTTTTCAATCGATTCGTTCCTATTTTTGTCCCTAACACTGCGGGAATCTGATATTCTCTGGCAATGATTGCTGAATGGGACAGCATGCCGCCAGTATCAGTAATGATCGCTTTTGCATCCTGGAAAAAGGACGTCCAGACTGGTGTCGTGGTCCTGCATACAAGTATATCTCCCTTTTTAAAATCAGAGGCCTCATGCATACCGGATATCACTTTGACTTTTCCTACGCATACGCCGCCGGATGCTGAAATGCCTTTAATCGTATTCGACGTATTTCCCTTGTTTTCGTCCAATGGACCAAACACCATTTCCACGAAAGCACGTTCTTCATCCGTTGGTTCGCCAAAAAATGATGGAGTTTTCATTTTCTCATGCAAATCATACTGCCTTTTCCGTTCCAATACCGTATCCATTAAAGAGTGTGGAGCATCTAAAACCGATATGATCTCATCTTTATATAAAAACCAAATATCTTCCACGTCATCCAGCACGTTCTGCTGCACTAAAAGCTCACCTACCTTCAATAAGTATAAACGTGTCTTTGCATCAAACATGGCATCAATATAAAAATGGTGATCATCCGTGATAACAACTGCATCCAAGGTCATTTGGTAATATTTTTTAAAGACTTCCCGCTCTCCGGGGTCTTCAATTCCATTTAAAAACCTTTGGTAAATCCGTTTCCCGGCAGCCACTGCAGTTTCGAATTCTTTATCAAAATCATATCCATTGATGATGAAATTCTTAATGATTTGCAGTACATGCTCAGGATTTTCAATCCAGGTTTCTCCAACGAAATCATGTGCCTTAAGACATCTGTATCCATACACATTGACGAAATTATCAACTCGGTCCAGAAAATCCTTCCCTTTCCCAAAAGCGCTCAGCATCTGGTATAAGTTTCCTTCATCAGAATCCATGATGACCTTTTGCAACTGAGGTTCATTCTTCGCTTTCAATGATAATTGCCATAAGATTCGATCGGATTCCAGTGACTTATTCATGACTCCGGCCATGGATTGGTAAAGTTCATGGCGTGGCTCGCTCCCTAACAAGCTTTGAAATAGCTTTTCAAGCTTAATATTAATGCTCATATGTGGAAGGACGATCATAAAGTGCCAATAATAGACCTCCTTGAAAAACCCTTCTAACTCATCTAACCCTCTTTTGACTTTTTCAGCCGTGAATTCCTTCGATGTTTCCTCATCCATATATCGATAAATGGGCAGCAAATGATTATGGATGATATCATACATCCTGTTAGTCATCTCTGGATACAAGTCCTCCATAAGCTTTTCGTTATCTATGTTCAATTGCTGTGGGTCCGTTCCGGATTGGATCTGCTTTCCGTAATAATAACCGTTATGGACTTTCATTTGGAGATATCCCGTCGGTTCCCTCAGCTCCTCTGTCGCTTTAGCCATTCCTTGATAAAATGGTTGAGTGAAAATCGAAGCGAATAGTGGTGAAATTTGATCAGGAAATCTGGAATCGATCAAAAACCAAAATTCATCCTTATCATTCCGTTCCAAAATAAACTCTTTCCTGGCGAATGGAATGTCTTCTGTGTCTTCGACCACCGTTGTGATCGGACGGGCTTGCAGGAGATATACCTTTTGATCTTGAATTCCGAATTCCAAATCGACAGGATGCCGATAATGCTTCTCCACCTCTAGTGTCAATTCGATCAATTGTGAAATCATCGCATCATTTAGGCAATATGCATCCCGTTCCGCTCTAGTGGTTTCCACTTCTTCAGTGCCTGTGGAGCCGGAAACGATTTTCAGTTCCTTGCTGCCCTTGATTTTCTTGATTTTTGTACCATCACGTTTAGCCAAATAGGTATCTGGTGTAACGACACCGGATACCACCGCCTCCCCGAGCCCATAACTGGCATTGATCAATATATGTTCTGAATTGTATGTAACGGGATCATGGCTGAAAACCACTCCTGAAACCTCTGAATGTATCAGACCTTGAACCACAACGCCAATTGATATTTTTTCAACTTTTTCATGAATGGTTTCGGTATATTGCTGGACTCGGTTCTCGAAGCAGGAGGCCCAGCAACCTTTTACCCTTGATAGGAATTCTTCTTCCGTTTTAACATTCAGATATGTTTCATACTGACCGGCAAAGGATGCCCCTTCCAGGTCTTCTGTACCCGAAGAAGAACGGACTGCCAAGGATGTATATTCTTCTCGCAGCTCATGAAAAGAACTCAACAGGATGCTTGATAAATCTTCCGGGATGCCCGCTTCCATAATCTCGATTTGAATGGTTTCACTCTTTAAATCCAGTTCATTCATTTCCGCAAAGTGCATAAAGGAATCATTGTTAATAACAAACCCATTTGGGACGGGCATGCCCAATTTAGTCATTTTAATTAAATTTAAAGCTTTTCCCCCTACGATATCTTTGGACTCAGTAGCATTGTTGAATCTCTCTGTATACATATTATTTGCTCCCCTTCCATCCCTTTGAATTAAAATAAACCCCTTTTGAACATACAATCGTTTGTCATTCCCAAGGCAGGGATTAGCCCACCAATTGGAATAACAACCATTATTAACCATAAAATAAACCCTACTTCATTTCACGTGAAAAGGCTTACATCCTTTCCCATGTCGGAAACCGCCCGCGCAATGATTCTTAGGGCTTTCTTTCCATTTTCCTTGATGGCCATTCGGCTAAAATGCAACAAACTATTCAATTTTATATGTATTTACGTTCAAAACGTAAATACATCAAGTCCATACATAACCGAAAAATCCCTACTATAGTCACAATGGGACCAGGATGTAAAAATGCCAGCGAATATAGTATATTCGCTGGCGTTATAAGGAATGAAACTGTGTTAATGCTTGAATCCCAATCAAAAACACCAGAAAAACTGAGGCTGCTCGAATTCCAGCAATCGGTCGGCATGTCCATCTCCACTAATGCGGACTTCCAATAAAAAAAGAGAAAGACGGATATCCCGTCCCTCTCCTTCATACTTGATTAAAAGTCGAAATTATCAGGATCTGGACCAACACGGTGATTCTGATTCAATCCATCAATTTGGTTCAATTCCTCTTCCGTCAATTCGAAATCGAATACAGATGAGTTTTCTACAATACGATATTCTTTAGTGGATTTGGGAATCGTTACAATCCCATTTTGTATATCCCAGCGCAAAATGACTTGTGCAACTGATTTGCCATGCTTGGTCGCAATTGCTTGTAAAACTTCATTATCCAGAAGTTCACCTTGCATCAAAGGAGACCAAGCTTCTAGTTGAATGCCTTGTTCCTTACAAAATGCCTGAACTTCTTTTTGAGTTAAACGCGGATGGCATTCAACTTGATTGACCATCGGCTTCACTTCCGCATCTTTCATTAAATCTTTAAGATGGTGAATCTGGAAATTGCTCACACCGATCGCTTTTACTTTTCCTTCTTTATAAAGAGTTTCCAACGCTCTCCAAGCTTCCTTATATTTTCCTTCCACAGGCCAATGGATAAGATATAAATCCAAGTACTCCAAGCCAAGTTTCTTTAAGCTTTTTTCGTAAGCCGCGATTGTTGATTCATATCCTAAATCAGCATTCCAGACTTTTGATGTTACGAATAAATCTTCCCTTGAGATTCCAGCTTCTTTTAAGCCTTCAAGGATCCCTTGTCCGACCCCTTCTTCATTTTCATAAATGGCAGCCGTATCAATACTGCGATAACCATGTTTAATGGCCACTTTAACTGCATTTACCAGCTCCGGTCCTTCTTCCACCTTAAATACGCCCAATCCGAACCAAGGCATTTTAACGCCATTATGCAACGTAGTTGTATCTTGTAAATTTTTCACCATTATACTCTACCCCCAAATTTTTTCTTCATTGTTTTTAAGATTGTAATGCGTTTAAGTATCAGTATCATTACATCCCTTCAAGGAACCTCCCATCATTCGCTGAAGGGATGCAATGATACTTGGTTAATCATACTCTAAACGCATAGCATGCTTTTTCTAACATGCATCACTTTTTCAATCCTATGCTATTTTGCCAGTTCCCCTGGAACGGTCTTTACTTTCCAAGGCACGGCTCCAAGCTGTTAAAACCACTGCTGCAAACACCATAACTCCACCTATCCACGCTGTATGAATCAGTCCGATCGAATCCGTAATCACCCCGCCTAAGTAGGCACCAATGGCGATTCCCGCATTGAAAGCAGCAATATTGATGGCTGACGCCACGTCTACTGCACTCGGCACGAAACGCTCCGCTAACATGACGACATACACTTGAAGCCCCGGAACATTCATGAATGCAAATAATCCCATTAAAATGATCGTAATTAGACCGGCTATCTTAAACGGTGCCGTGAAAGTCAAGACAACAAGTACAATGGCTTGAATAAGAAACATATAGAATAGGGCATTAATAGGATTGCGATTCGCGAATTTCCCGCCAAGGGTATTTCCTATTGCTATGGCTACTCCATATATTAGCAAAATCAATGCTACAGTTCCTTCTTTATACCCTGTCACTTCCTGAAGTAATGGCGAGAGGTACGTGAAGACAACGAATGTACCTCCATACCCTAATGCTGTAATGATGAATACTAGCAGCAATCGGCCATTCGTAACCAATTTGATTTGATCACGGAACGTTGTCCGTGCAGCTTTTCTTAAATCGGATGGGACTAGGATGCTGTTCCCGATGAAAGCAATCACGCCAATTGCCACAATGATGATGAAAGCGAATCTCCAGCCGAATTGCTGCCCGACGAAGGTTCCAAAAGGAACTCCGGTCACCGTTGCCACCGTCAGGCCTGTAAACATGATGGCGATGGCACTTGCCCTGCGGTTTTCAGGAACCAAATCAGCAGCAATCGTAGCGCCGATTGACATGAAGATACCATGTGCAAGCGCTGAAATGACACGTGCGATCAATAATACACCGACCGTGGTCGCAGAAGCCGCTAATGCATTTCCGGCAATGAACACGACCATTATCCATAGCAATAAAGTCTTTCGCGACATATTCGATGTCAGGGATGTCAGGATAGGTGCCCCGAACATGACCCCTAAGGCGTATAAGGATACCGTCAATCCCGCCGTCGTCACTGTAATATGTAAATCTTTAGAAATGAGTGGTAATAGTCCAACGCTGATGAACTCTGTTGTTCCAATCGCAAAGGCACTGATCGCTAAAGCCAGCAATGCCCATGTACTTCTATTTTTACTTGAAATCATATCCTCTTCTCCTTCTCGTCTTTTGTACTATCATTGAAATTGCCTTAGCAACTTTTTTTATAAATGGTACAGTTGAATTCGGTGTGCAGATGTTATTATGAGTTATAATAGAAATAAAAAACAGTACGTACTTTAAAGTGATATAGGCACCTTTTAGTACCTATAAAACAAGGAGAGTATGCCAATCATGCAAAAAAAGAAATACAATATATCAGTTGAAGCGACACTGGAAGTAATGGGCGGAAAGTGGAAATGCGTAATCCTCTGCCATCTGACCCACGGAAAAAAGCGGACCAGTGAATTGAAGCGCCTTATGCCGAACATCACCCAAAAAATGTTGACCCAACAATTGAGGGAGTTAGAAAAGGACGAGGTCATCAATCGTATCGTTTATAACCAAGTCCCCCCTAAAGTGGAATATGAACTTAGTGAGTATGGGCAAAGCCTGGAAAGTATCCTATCCGCACTGTGTACGTGGGGGGAAAATCACATAACCAGAGTGTATGGGGATAAGTTTTCCGTTCTCGAGGAAAGTGTATTGAATGATCAATTAAAGTAATTCAAAACAAAAAAACGGAGTCCACTAAAGGGAGGCTGCTGAAAAACTCACGTTTTTCTAACTAGTACGGTAAATCAAATTAAAAAAAGACGATTCTCATTCGATAC
>NZ_JBHZPF010000093.1:0-8652 GCF_042787975.1 Peribacillus sp. YIM B13482 | reverse complement strand
CATCGTCTTCTGAGGTTCGTTCTTTTGCTTCGTAATAATAGGTACTCCGTGAAAGCTCTAGGACGCCACACATTGCTTCTCCGCACCACTGTCATCGATTTGACCGTCATTAAAAACAATTTTTCTTCCGTACCAAAGGTGCGTTTCATAATTACCAAAATATTCATTGTTAACCTCCATGAAAAATTTTTTAAAATAATGACATTTTTTTAAAACAAAGGAGGGTTCTTCCACCTACTTTTTAAGAAATGGGAGAACCATCCCCATATTTTCTACTTTCATATCATTGGGTTATGGTATTTGTTTAGTTATGCTTTCGATTTTTAAATAAAATCTAGACTATTTATTAATAAGCATCCAATTTCAAGTTTTCATCAATGAGAAGTGTTGGTTCTGTTACTGCTTGGATTTCTTCAACAGAATACCCTTTTGCTACCTCTACTAGCTTTAATCCTTTTTCCGTGACATCGAATGAAGGACTAAGTATGGAATTAAATGAGAGTTTAAAAAACCTCATTTAGATGAGTTACGATGAAGCGTACCATAAGTAATATAATGAGGCTTTTACGCATATAAAGAAAAAACACTATCCAGATTCTTTAATTAAAATTCAAAGCATAAACAATCAATGATCTCTTAATAGGCTATACAGCTAATCCTTACTCCGCTTGTGCTTTTATTGTGAGAATTAAGAAAAATGATAGGTAGAAGGTGACAAACATGGAAGCAATCGTCCTAGCTGCTGGATATTCCAGCCGAGCGAATGCATTTAAAATGACTTTGCCGATGGGGCAAATGGGGCAAATGAGCGTGTTGGAGCAAACGATTTCTAAATTTGAAGGATTATGCAGCAGGGTCATTGTCGTAGCTGGGTTTCAAGCGGAAATCATCCAAGAGGAAATTGCCAAAATCATCAGTAAAAATGCCTACTCATTTCAGATCATGTTTGTTTATAATGAAAACTTTAACCAGGGAATGTTTCATTCCATTCAAAAGGGCTGCAACGAAGTAAATGCCCCAACCTTCTTTATAACACCCGGAGATTGTCCGCTTGTTAAAAAAGATACTGTTCAGCTACTAGCAAAACACAAAGGAAACGTAGTTATTCCCAGCTTTGACTATAAAGGCGGCCATCCCATTAAATTATCAAGTGAAGTGAAACAGAAAATTCTCGAAACCAATCCAGAGAGTAATTTGCGTGTGGTCCTGGGTGGTTACGAAAAGCAATACATGAATGTAGATGATGCGGGAGTATTAATTGATGTTGATACACCGGAGGATTACCAAAAAGCCATTGATTATGATAAAGCTTTAAATTTCTCGAAGTAAAAATATAATTAAAAACTACGAAAATCTTGAATAGAAATGAATCATAAAAGATCATTCTCATTGATAAAATCGTAGGAAGAGGTTTCTATTCAGAATATATCCCTTTAAAAAAATGAGTTGAAGGGTGTTGTTGCAATGAATCTCAAAGACATAAGCACCTCAGTGCCCAAAAAGGACCATAAAGGTAAAGTATCGGGCCAGTTGCCCTATATTAGTGACGTGAAAGTGGAAAATATGGTTTATGGTGTTTTGTATCGATCGCCAATTGCTTATGGAAAAATCATATCCATTCAATTACCTAACCTTCCGGAAGGGTATGAAGCTGTTGGAGCAGAGCATATCCCCGGACCGAATTATGTCAAAATTATCAAAGAAGATCAGCCCATTTTTGCCAATGAGTGGGTCAATTATATTGGTGAGCCGATTCTCATGCTCACGGGCAAAGACCTGGATATCCTGTACAGTTTGTTAAATGAAGTGAAGGTTGAATTTGAAGAACATCAGGCTATCTATACATTGGACGAAGCGATCAAGCAAAAATCAGTATCCTTAGTTTTGGCAAGCTATGAATTTGGGGAAAGCTTAGAGAACATTTCAGCTATCGAGCAGGGAGCCCATCAAATCATCGAAGAAGAATATGATACAGGTTATCAGGAGCATGTCTACCTTGAGCCGCAAGGAATGCTCGCCGTTTATAAGGATGATGAAATTGTCGTCCAGGGATCGATGCAATGTCTTTATTATATAAAAAATGCATTGCTAAGCGCATTAGCCTGTGGTGACAATGAAGTCAGAGTTGTTCAAAGTCCTACCGGCGGAGGTTTTGGCGGCAAAGAAGATTATCCTTCTATGATGGCTTGTCACGTAGCCGTTGCCGCAAGAGCAGTCAAAAAATCGGTAATGCTTGTGTTCGACCGTTCTGAGGATATGCTGGTTACGACGAAAAGACATCCGGCCAAACTCAAATATCGAACGGCCCTTGATAAGGAAGGAAATATTTTGAGCATGTGTGTTGACATTTTTCTCGATGGAGGGGCAAATGTGGGATTGAGCTCTGTCGTGCTGCAGCGCGCATTAATAAACAGTGCCGGTGTTTATAAAATTCCGCATTTTCATGCAAAAGGCTATGTCTTAAAAACCAATACCGTTCCGAACGGTGCCTTCAGAGGCTTTGGTGCTCCACAAAGCTTTGCCGGAATCGAAAGTCATATTGGACATCTTAGTAAACAGGCAAAAATCGACCCGCTTGAATATAAACGAAAATACCTCGTCAAACAAGGAGACCCGACCATCACCAAAGGTGCATTCCGCGACCCGATATTAGTGGAAGAAATGATTGAGGACATACTCAACGTGTCAGAATACAAAAAGAAAAAAGAAGACTTTCAGCGCTTAAATCAACAAAATCAGCGCTATAAAAAAGGCATAGGAACTTCGCTGTTCCTCCACGGCTGTGGATTTACAGGCAGTGGCGAAAGAGATCATATTAAAGCAACGGTGAAGCTGGTTAAATCAAAGGACGACCAGGTATCACTAAAAATCTCAAACTCTGATATGGGACAAGGTATTTTGACGACGTTGTGTAAAATTGTCGCCAAAGAACTTAACCTCCCGTTCGAAGATATTTTGTACCCTTATCCCGACACAAAAGAGGTTCCCGACTCGGGTCCGACCGTAGCTTCCAGGACGACGATGATTGTCGGAAAATTGCTTGAACGGGCCGCAATAAAACTTAAGGATCAGTGGCAAACAGGGGTGGAACAGGAAGTAGTTGAGCACTATGTTCACCGTGAAATGATTCCTTGGGACGAGAAAACCTTCACTGGAGATGCCTACCCGGCTTATTCATGGGGCGTTAATATGGTTGAAGTAGAAGTTGATACGTTAACAGGAAATATAAAGTTAGAAAAAGTATACGGCAATTATGAAGTTGGGAAGGTCATCGATGAACGGATTATGAAAGGCCAAATTGATGGTGGTTTGGCTCAAGGGCTAGCATACGGTTATCTAGAAAAGATGACGTCAAAGCAAGGTAGAATCCAACAAAAAAGCATATCGGATTATGGACCGCCGACTTCATTGGATGTTGTTTCAATTGAAAGCAAGGTCTTTGATAACCCCTATGCTGATGGTCCATACGGAGCGAAGGGCGCAGGTGAATTGACTTTAATCGGAGGCGCTCCAGCAGTCCAAGCTGCGATCGAGGATGCCCTGCAAACTTCTTTTCAGCAAATTCCGATTACACCGGAAGTCATTATTGAAAGTCTTTGGATGAAAGAAGGTGAAGAGGGTTGATTAAATTCACACTAAATGGAAGAAAGGTAGAAACTGACGCCCCTGCTACAGCAAGATTACTAGATTTATTAAGAGATGAGTTTGAGTTAATCGGAACAAAGGAAGGCTGTGGTGAAGGGGAGTGCGGAGCCTGCAGTGTTTTTGTGAATAACCTCCTGCAAAACAGCTGCCTTATTCCAATTGGCTCGATTTCTGGTGCCGATATTCAAACGATCGAAGGCATCATTGAAACGGAACAATTTAAAATTTTAGATGAGAGCTATTCCATCGCCGGGGGAGTGCAATGCGGCTATTGCATTCCGGGGATGATTATGGCAAGTGCAGCTTTGTTATCTAAAAATCCTCATCCTTCAGAGGCTGAAATTCGTGAAGGCATCTCCGGAAATCTGTGCCGATGTACGGGCTACAATATGATTGTTGAGGCGATTAACTTAGCAGCTAAAAAAGGTGATGGCTTATGTTAGAGAAAATAACAGCGTATCGCTTCGAGCGTTTAGACGAAACGTTGAGCCAATTGAATAGAGAAGATTGTGCAATCATAGCCGGAGGCACCGATGTTATGGTTCTTCACAAAAGTAGAAGGGGAGTACCTCCGAAAATCCCTAAACCGATTGTTTTTATTAATCATCTTTCCGAATTAAAGCAGGTGTATCAACATCACAAGGATCTCCACATCGGGGCCTGCTGTACCTATAGTGAATTACTTGAAAATCCGTTGATTCCTTTTGCTTTAAAGAATGCAATTAAAACAATTGCTGCCCCGGCAATTAGAAACCGGGGAACATTAGGCGGTAATATTTGCAACGCCTCTCCAGCCGGTGACATGCTTCCTTTATTATATGTATACAATGCAAAGATTCTGTTGCGCTCCGTAAATGGTGATCGCATGGTTGCGATTAGCGATTTTATTCAAGGTCCACGACGGGTTCAACGCTTTCACAATGAAATAGTGACGGAGATTATTCTGCCGTTCGTATTAGAAGGTTCACATGTCGTTTTCGAGAAAGTCGGCAACCGCAACGCAGATGCCATTGCCAAAGTATCCTTTGCGGGTTTCATCCGGATAAGCAAAGATCGAATCGATGACATTCGATTTGCCTTCGGGGCGGTCGGACCTACGATGGTTCGTTCCATTGATATTGAGAAGAAGCTGGTTGGAAAAACGATACCATTAGCCGATGCAGACATCGCTGCGATTGTGGCAGCCTTCGATAAGGTCATTAGACCAATCGACGATCAACGCTCCACTGCGGCTTACAGAAAAACCGTTGCGTTACATCTTTTACGTTATTTTCTTAGCATGAAGCAATATCAACCGAATTAATGTTTAAAAATAGGGGGAGCTTTTCATGCTGCTGATGGAAAAAGTGTCCATGCTGACGCGTCAAAACGAAACCTTTGCTTTAGCCATGATTATTGAATCAAAGGGCTCGACTCCCAGGCATGTTGGAAAAATGATTGTCTACCGGGATGGTACCATTGAAGGGACTGTCGGAGGGGGCTTGGCTGAACACTATGTGATCGAAGATAGTGTAAAGGCGATCCAAAATGGCCAATCGAAAATCGTTGAATATAAATTGAATAAACATGCAAAAGACGGAATTCAGATGAATTGTGGCGGCACGTTACGGGTCTTTATTGAAGTCTATACAAGGAGGCCTGAACTCATTCTGGCTGGGGCCGGTCATTTAGGCCATGCGTTGGCAAAGCTCGCTGATTTCCTCGAATATCCTTATTGCATTGTCGATGATCGCGTTGGTTATTGTACGAAGGAACGCTTTCCTAATGCGACAAACCTTTTTGTGAACGAGGATATTGGAAAGGCTTTGCTCGCAGCCAATCTAAATGAAAAGTCATATGTGGTAATTGTTACAAAAGATTGTGATGATATTGTATTAAAAACAGCACTGCAATTTCCGATTGCATATGTTGGGATGGTCGCCAGTAAACGCAAGGTCATAAGCATATTTGAAAAGTTAAAAAGTGAAGGGGTCACGCAAGAACAATTGGAGCAGGTCCATTCTCCAATCGGATTGGAAATTGGCTCGGAAACATCAGAAGAAATTGCCATCAGTATTATCGGACAAATCATCAAAGTAAGCAAGGAAAAAAAGCCTGTAAAAGTGAAACAATTAAATAGATAAGTAGAAAGGTATAACACCTGAGGCAGATAAAGCTAAAATCAAAATGTCTAATATACAATGGGGTCAGTCCCCGCTGTGTTAAAGTATTAACTCAGTGGGACTGACCTTTTTTCTTTGATAAAAGCTAGAAGCAGGCCCTTGCTCTTCAGAGTGGGCTTTTTGTCGTTTTGATTAATTCATTAATATGGTAGGAATATTTTACTTTATATGCTACTACTATCATACAATACACAAAGAAAAATTTTGGGAGGGATTTTGTATGGGGATATTAGATGGACTTATGGGAAACGGGTTCTGGTGCAAAGATTACATCCATTGGAAAGAGGTATATAGATTCCTATGGAATCAGCTCTTATGCAGCCATCCCAAATAGTTGATGAATGAACTTCACTTGATTTTGGACAGAGTTGTCCTGTAGAGTAAGTTGTCCTTTTTTAATGATATGCATCGCTTCTATTCCCGAAAGAACGAAAAGATTTCAATCCTAACATAGAACGAACTCTCTTTTTAATAAAACGATGATCTTGTTCCACAATGTTATTAAGATATTTTCCTGCCTTATTTGGATGCCTAGGGGCATCTTTTTCTCTTTCTTCAACTCTTCAATCGCTATAGGATAGGCTGGGTTCTTGTCTACTGTGATCACACGGGGCTTTGAAACATGAAAAGACCGCAAAGCTTTTTTGAAAAAGCGCTTTGCAGCCTTATGATCTCTTGTTTTACTTAAATAAAAATCAATCGTATTTCCTTCTGAATCAATAGCACGATATAAGTACATCCATTGTCCTTTTACTTTTATATAGGTTTCATCGACTCTCCATGAGTCGTTTGTTTGCTTGAGATGACGCCGTACTCTCTCATCTAATTCAGGGCCATACTGATGAACCCAGCGCATGATGGTTGTATGAGCAATAGATAGTCCGCGTTCTTCCATCATTTCGACTAAATCACGAAAACTGAGGTTGTACCGTAGGTACCATCTCACTGTTAATAAAATAATATCAGGTTGATAATGTTTCCACTTGAATAGATTTTGCTTTTCCATACTGATCACGTCCTTTTTAGAGTACTAGTATCAGTATGTCCAAGATTTAAAGAATAGTTTCAAGTCATCTGGAATTTTTGCACCAGAACCCTTTTTAATGTGAGAAAATTTATACTCAAAAATAAATATTTTATTAATTTATATGTATAAAAAAATAATAGCTGGGGAATCATAAAGATAAAGAAGTTAAAGATAGGGGGTAAAATAGTGTTAAGAGAAAGCAAATTAACGTTGTCTGATTTTGTTAATAAAGATCGATTTGAACTAAACTCTTATCTTACCCATTTGATCCATCAATTTTATGATAATGATCTGAATCAGTCTAAAGATAGAATGGTATAGATTAACGATTAAATAAACTGAAAGAATAATAGTTTTTGAGATGAATTAAAAAATTCTTGTTTAAAGACCATAACTGAAGGTTTCAATGAGTTTACACTTTCAGATGTTAACTCATTGGTTAAAAATACCATGGAACAACAAAGTAAAATGTTTGAATAATCTGAAAACTTTTAGTATAATAGAAAAAAGGTCAAGGAGTTGGTTTCCTATGGATAGGAATTTGGTTAATACACCACCACAACCTGAAGTAAACGTCATGGATTCTGAATTTGCTGAAATGGTGTTAAACAAAGCCCTTCGTAATTTCAGAAAAGAACAAATCCGAAAAGAGATTGACCAGTCATTACAGGATCAAAACAAAGAAGAATTCCTACGATTAACTGAGGAATTAAAAAACATTTCTTAAAATGTTGTATTATATATCGAGATGATTTTGAAATGAACTTAACATAATCGTAATTTTAAGAAGTACGCCAAAAAGCCAATCCCATATCTATCAAGGGATTGGCTTTTATTTGATTTTTATCGATTAAGCACGATATTAAACATCGTTGATTTATCAACATTTTGGGCTTCTGAAGAAGCCTAGCTGCTGTATAAAAAAGTGGGGTTTTATGCACTCTCTTCTTTCACTAAAGCGCCCGATTATGGAATAAGTATAACATATTTCTTTGTCTACCTATTTTACATAATGTGATGTTTTAGGTACTGAAAAAGGATCTTCAATCGAAGATCCTTTTAGTGAACTAACACTTTTCGCATAAGAATTACAACGCTTTTTATCTCCAATAGTCCTAAAAGAAATCGCCAATCGAGTTGGTTTTGTACAGCGATCTAGTAAGTAGCAAGCAGATGAACTCATCGCTCTTTGTGTTTGGCTCAGCCAAGAAGTCGCTCTTACATCACTTACGCATTTGTAGTCGATTAGAGGCTTCGACGGGTGTACTAATGAGCCAAGAGGGACTCAATCAGCGCTTTTTAATCCTGCAGCTGTCGCATTCCACCGAGAGTCTTTTTTCCACCTTTATATTTAAGGACACAAATTGATCAACTCCTGTCCCCATATCATAAGGAAGTAGAATTATTGGATGGTATACCTGGTGTGAACAAAGCAGCCGCAGTGCATCCCAGTTGATTAATTATAGACAAACACGTACGGTGTTTTTTTATATTCATTAACAATATGGTTTCAAGAGGAAAGTGCTATTAGAGATTCTTATTTTACGAATTAAATGTTGACACTAAAGAAAAATAGAAGTATGATAATGAAGTCGCCTAATTAACGAGCGATTTTAACAAAAGAATTTCTTCGCAGAAGTTGACAACTATTCAATGTTATGTTAAGGTGAATGAGTTGAAACAAACCAACAACTATTGCTCTTTGAAAACTGAACAAAACAAAGCGCCAACGTTAAATTTAAAGTGAGCACACACTATCAAAAAAGCAAATGAGCAAGTCAAACATTTCTTCGGAGAGTTTGATCCTGGCTCAGGACG
>NZ_JBHZPF010000092.1:0-9162 GCF_042787975.1 Peribacillus sp. YIM B13482 | reverse complement strand
AAGGAATAGACTACAAAAAGGATCTAGTACATATGACTATACTATTAATTGGATTTACCTTCCACTTTTCTTATAGAGCTAATCTGCCCCCGTTAGTGCCATAAGAAAAAGGCATAAATCCTTCCTGCTGAATCAATGCCTTCACTTTTTGAAATTAACTTTACTATTATTTTTTTTAGTTAGCATATAGCTTTGTTTTATCATTTCGTAAATGGCTTCCTTTGGAACAGTACCGTCAAGTATTATCGAATTCCAATGGTCCTTATTAAGATGAAATGCCGGAACTACCGAATGGTAAATCTGACGCCAATAATCTAAAAAACCGGGATCACATTTCACATTAATCCAAATATGGCCATCTTTTTCAAATATCCACGCAAACACTTTCTTGTTATCTATATGTCGCATTAACGTCCAATTCTTATCACGAAATGGATAATCTTCATATGTATTACCCATTCCCAAACAGTAACCGATAGCTCCCTCTCTATTTTTCATTGTTAACCTCTTCTCTAACATAATAACTTGCTAGTTTTTTAATAAAGCTGCATCCTTAATTATAACCCCTGGACGCTTTATTGCACTAACTGCCCCGTTAGTTCCTTAAGGAAAAAGCTGCCTTAAAGGCAGCTCCGATCTTAAGCTATCGCATCTGTCAGTTGATTAAGCGATAAATATTACTAAAAGCCCATATTATAATTAAGACCCAAATCAATAGTATTATTGAGCCGACTATCCAATTCTTCGGCTTACCGTTTTTCATCATTTCCTCTGCCTTAACTTCACAGTCGGTTAATACACTCTTTGGAATCATCTTTAATGCAATCATTATCCCTATTGGAACGAGAATTACATCGTCTAAGTAGCCAAGAATGGGTATAAAATCTGGGATTAGATCAATCGGACTGAATGCATAAGCAACAACACAAGCTGTAAATACCTTTGCATACCAAGGCATCCGTTCATCTTTACAAGCAAAGTAAAGGATAAAAATCTGTCGTTTTAAATTTCTCGCCCAAGTCTTTATTTTGTTAAACATTTTATCTCCTATAATAGTAATGATTTTATTTTCATTATAACAAAATGAAATTTACTAAAGATTGTTTTGTACTAATCTTCCCCGATATAGACAGCTCTGACCTTAGCTCTAGCACCCGCTGCTTAATAACGAGATGTTTTTTTAGCAGGGTTATACTATTCTTGGTTTATTTTCCCTGGTGTTTATCAAGCATTTGTTTTAAATATTCTTCCGATTTTCCTTTTTGAATACTGAGACTCTCCCATTTATTATCTTTTACTTGTTTACCAATAAAAACAATTTGCCCCACATGATAAGCATAATGTGCCATCTGCCTTTCAATAGCCTCTAAAACTAAATGCCTTTCTCCACGAATGTATATATTTTTTAATAAATCTTGTTCGCTTAAACCAGTTAATGTATCAATTAGGGTTTTCCAGCCTTTTTCCCAAACAATAGTTAGTTCGGATTTTGAAGATATATCATCTATAAATTCTTCATCACGATTTCTATATTCCTTTTCTCCGTCTGACGTTAAAAAATCAGTCCACCTTGAAACCATATTTCTACTCAAATGCTTTACTATTACTGCAACACTATTTGACTCGATATTATACGTCCAATATATTTCCCCTTCGGATAATTGATTTATAGTTTTATCTCCTAGGCTTTTTACACTTTTAAACCTTTCGATTACAATCTTTAAATATTCGTTTCCAATATCCATAATCATTCCCTCCCTAAATACATAATTTAATATTAAATGACGAAATATTCCCTCTACTTATTGTAAATGAAATTAAAGTGAAATATCGTAATCTCACCAAAAAAGGCATTTTACGTATCCCTAGTATAGTTTATTGGTTATATCTCCTAACCTATTATAAAAAATGAAGACTTCAAATTATTATTAATTAAAAAAATGTTATTGTTAATTTGTATATTTTCCGGAGATTATTATTAAGATATCAGGAGGTTTACAAACGGGAATGGTTAGTGGAGTAAATGAAAATAGAGAGTGTTATGTAGACTAATAATGTATAAAATATAACAAAAGAAAAAACCAGTTTTATTAGACTGATTTTTTCATCTAAATATAACACTTTGTAAAATTCAGTTTTTAACACTTACATGTTCAATTATACGCTTCATTGCCTGAATTTGCCCCATATGAGTCGCTTCATGCATTAATGTTAAACCTGCAAGCTCGCCAACAGTCTTACAACCTAGGAATGGTGTATCCAAATCTTGATCTAGCTGTTCAGCAGAAATTTGCTTTAAACGAGTTAATTGATCTTTCAACTGTACAATAAGTTGATCCATAGCAGGTATATTCCCTGTCCAATCAGCTGGTTTTGTGCCATTCCCAAACAATTCTATATAATTCATGGGAAGGTGAGTTGTTACATGCGGGAAACCAAACATAGTTTGTTCAGTAATTGTCAAAACGTGACCTGTATGCCAATGAATTGTGTTATTAAAACCATCTGGCTGCACATCAGTTTGTTCCTTAGAAATGGACTCTACATTCTTGATGAAATATTCTCTTGTCATCTCAAATTGCTTAAATACAAGTTGATTCATCTTTTTCTCCCCTCTCATTAACAAAATCATCCATATTATACCAGTAAAAAACGAAAAAGAATATAGTTGAAACTTCCTAAAATTAGCTTTATGTCAACCGGTTTTTGTTCCACAGTAGGGCGCGATTCTTTTAATAAGGTTCGCTTTTCCTAATGAACTCGGGTGCGTTAGCTGAAGATCGGAGCTTTCTTTATGGCAGCTTTTTTTTATATGAGGGGCAGGATAGTTGAAGAAGGATAAGCATTCAAGGTTAACGAATTATTAAAAAGTAATATACATGTTATGGAGTAATTTCACAGTGATAAATGAGGAAAAAATCTTTGAGCTTATTACAGAAGATCAATGGATGATGAACATATTAAAAGCAGCAAAATCGTTAAATTTACCTGATTGGTGGATATGTGCTGGATTTGTTTGTTCAAAAATATGGGAACATTACATAATTTCAATGAAAGAACTCCAATCCCAGATATTGATTTAATTTATTTTGACCCTACAAATATTGATGAATTAATGGAAAAAAAATTTGAGGAAATGCTTAAAACCCTTATGCCGAACATTCCTTGGCCTGTAAAGAATGAAGCAAGAATTCACATTAAAAGTAATATGCCTCCCTATTCTTCTGCCGTTGATGCTATTTCCAAGTTCCCAGAAACAGCAACAGCTTTAGGAGTAAAATTAGATGAAAGGGATAATGTGAAATTAATAGCCCCTTGCGCCTTTAGTGATGTTTTAATCTAGAAGTGAAGCCGACTCTTTTTTTTACAGAGACCTAAAGAACGAGTAGAAATTTTTACAGGTATAAAAAAGCTATAGGAGTCTCCGTTAACATTGTTTATTTTGATATCCATTCATATTGAATATCAGGTAAATTTTCTTCATTTTCGTGTCCTCTACCAATGATTTTAAATCCATTCTTTTCATAAAATCGTTGTGCGTTTTCATTTACTTCAAATGTATATAATGTTAATCTCCCACTTGATTTTGCTTTTATTTTATCTAGTAATGTTTGACCTATACCAATTCCTTGATAATCTATATGAATATAAAGTTGGCTTATTTCCGTTTCATTAGAAGCAATCATTCCAACTACTCTATCGTCAATTAACGCTAAATTTATTTGAAACTGTTCAGGTAATATATTATTTAAAAAATAAACGTGATTTTCAAAGCTATGAATTTCTTTCTGACCAATTGCCTGTTCCTTACTATCTCGCCACATTTTCACCGTTTGTTCAGCGTACTTGGGATTATACTGAGTAATTATGATTTGGTGTTGATTCACTACAATACCTCCTCAATTTTTGTTTACTGCCTTATTTGTTGTTTTCTTGTTAAAATATCGATCAATACTACCCATTACGTATATTTAGCTTTTCTAAAATTTCTTCCTAGCTTCTCTCCCTATTCAGCACCGTTTATGAAACAAGAAAGTAGCCTCTATGGCAGCTCCATTCTTAAGCTATTGCACCCGTTAGCTTAGTAAGAACGATTTATATGATGCACTTTTAAATTATTCCAAGTTGATTTCCAACCTTCATTAATGAAGTAAATCGCCTATTAGCTTAATCAGACTTTTTTGCTACCCAGTAAAATGTTCTTTGAAAATCTGTTTAAAATAAGGCTTAAAATCAATTTCAATCATTTGTTGGTAATCCTCATTAACAACTGTTAATAGTACAACTGAATGGTCTTTTTTATCTGATTTAATTTCGAATTTATCAACCCGTTTTAAGTCCAAAAGTGATAACAATCTATTTGAAGTACGGTGAGTTACTTGTATTTTTACTTCTCCATAGGAGGGCGAAAGTGTAACAATAAAGTCTTCTTCTCCATTAGAAAACCGGTATGTTGCTTTATTATAATAAAATGGCAAGTCTTTTGAAGTGGTCTCTAATAACATTGGTTCACATTCAAATAACGACAGAAAGTCATTTTCTTCTGGAAATGCAGCCATTTTCCCTGATCACCTTCTTTATCACTATTTTAACAGTTTCATATTCAACAACCTGCCCTTTCGTTCCATAACAAAAAGGTTGCTTCTGTAACCACCCTTTGAAGTAAAGCACCATTAGTTTAAGTATAGGATTTCACAGTCCAACCATTCCTTTATTTAGTGGACACAACCAATTCATGTGGCATGCCAAGGTGCCGGTATTTAATTGCGACTTTGTCAATACTATGTTCATGCACTAACGAAAGAGCATATATGGTATCATCTTCTGTTGCAGTACCAGCATTTACTTTATCAAGTTGCTTTTGTGGGTCTGTCTTTGGTTTAAGAGTTATAGAATCTAATCCTTTGAAGGTATATTCACTTGCTTCTTCGCCATTAAAATGGTCAGAGATAATAAACCCTTTTGGATGATAACTCACTTGTAATTTCACTTTGGATGGTACAACTTTATCATTGACAAGAACTTCTTCAATTTGAATATCATCAAATGGACTTTTATTTCCTACCGAAACCAATTGTACCTGCTTATCATTCGCTGAAGCACTTGGATAAGCTACTAAAGGTTGGTTTAATTTCAGAAAAAAGAAGACACCTATAAATAAAACCACAATACTAATGACACCTATTAACACCTTTTTCAAAAAAAACACTCCTTTACTAACCCACCCTTTTAATTTCATATTTTGCTCTACATTAAAATGATAATTCCACAAATCGCAGCTACCCCAACAAAAGATAATACGTAAAAATAAGGTGGTATAACTTTACCGACAATCTCTGCTTCTTTTTGAAGGGTGTCTACTTTATCCCATGCACTCACAATATCTGGTTTATAGTTCTTTGTTTTTATCATACTCACTAACATCAAACAGACTATATATAAAACATGAAGTGCAATTGAACCAATAAACGCTTGAAGAACCAACTTCATATGCTTACTCCTTTTTTCATTAAATATACCATAATAATCCATTTTAGTCCTTAAACCTAAACCCTCGTTATTAAGGGTATTGCACAATTTGTGTCTAATGAGAACCAAAAGACGGCTTGGATCTTAAGCTAACGCACTCGTTCGTTGATTAAGGTTTTACGACTGATTATAGTAATTAAATCTTTCCAGTCTTCATAAGTATTTCTTGTGTTGTGATTGCAGTAAGCCTCCTACCTGTTAATTTGGTAGGAGGTTATTTAAGTTGTTTGAAATTTTTCCCACTTTCATCCGATGATGTTTTAGAGTAATAAAGTTGTTTAATTCAGGAAACCAAATCGTATAACATAGTCCCCGTTAATAAATCATAACTTTCCATTTAATTCATTTAAGTGTATACATATATTATTACTTATTCGTTGTATAAGTATAGGGAGGACAAATGATGAAAAAAGAATATGTATTAGCCTCCTACCTTGTCAATTTAGGAGAGGAAGTGTTCAATCTATTACTAGCGAAAGGAGCCCGAAAAGAAGATGCGGAAGATATAATTCAAAATACTTTTTACAAAGTCTACACACTGTTAGATGATCTAACTGAGAGCAATATGCGACCGTGGTTTTTTAGAGTAGCTCTCAATGAATATATTGACTTGAAAAGAAAAAAGGAACAGCAGAACATCTACTTAACCGAGGAAATTTATTCGAAGCTACAATATACAGACAGAGAATTTGATGCATTCTTAAATAAGGATGATATTTTCTATTTATTAAAAGACATCAAAAAAGAATACAAAGAAGCTTTCTTTTTAAAGTATTACTATGATTTTTCATATGAAGAAATTGCGACTATTTTGGACATTAAAGTAAACAGTGTAAAGCAAACATTATATCGTGCACGTAAATTTATTCACTCAAAAATAGGAGGAAAAGATTAATGGACACTTCATTAAAAGATGCTTTAAAAAAAGCTAAACGAAAACAATTACTAAAAATCGTCATTACTTCAATTATCGTTGTACTTATTCTATTACCGATCCTTTATAAAACCGGCAATTACTTTGCAGCGAAAAGTTCTACAAGACTTCACGATCAGCTCTTTTTACATAATGCAATTGCCGAACCTAATATTCAAATCGATTCTCAAGTTACGAGTAATTCCTCCATGTTTGGTGGCAACATTGTGACGAATCGTTCTAAAAATATTGATGGCTATTTAGTACAATGGAGCACACTCACAAGTTCGTATGATTGGCTTCGTACCCATATTGATCACAACGAGTTAACACCGGGATTTTATTGGACCGATACAGAATTTTATGAGTATGATAAACAAACAAAGAATAAGGTTGCGACATTTTATCATCCATCTATTCAAAAGTACCATGATGGTGTACAAAATGAACTAGGGGAAATTTCACAAATGAAAAATTATGTTGCGGAAGTTGCGATTTCTTTCGATCATCCTTATACATTACAAGAAATCCAAGCAAAAATTCCCGATAATTTAAACATCGTATGGTTGTATATGACATCACCAAATGCAGATGAAAGTAAGGGACCAGCTGGTGTGCAGGTTTATGGATTTGATCCATCTGATTCATCGAAAGAAGCATACAATAGCTTTATTGATGCACTTAAAAAATATAATGCAAATAGTAATGACGAAACAATCGAGAAGTTTTTAAATTCAAATAAAAATAAACAGTTTGATAAAGTGAAAATTTTGGGGGTAATGCTTACTGGTCAAACCCAAAATTTTAAAGCGTTAGAAAATCAAGATTTTATTCGTGGTGCCTCTGTAGGGGCTACTGCACAAATCGTCCCTTATATTAAACTGGAGAAATAATAAGCAAGAGACCAGATGAACATATGGTCTCTCTTTTTTGTTAATCTGCCCCTTTAGTTCATTAAATTATTTCATTGACCTTGCAACTTCCAACATTTTATTCCTTGATACCCGTGAGCTCTCCATTTCTACATAAGTTCCTTCTTGTATCCAACGAAGTAAACCTCCAGTAATAAGTTCTCCCTTTTTATCTAACTCACCACTATTACCCCATTCTACAAAAAAGCCCTTATGACCGGTTATATTTACCTGCTCTGCATTTATGTCCATTTCTTTACTAATTTTAGAAGAATTAGATGATTCCTTACTTTGCTCAATACCAATTAGCAAATATTTATCGTCGCTATCCATATAGTGCAATCTAAAATTAGTTATTTTGTCTTTTTCATCCCAGGGGTATGTTTTTATTTCTAACGTCCAATCATTAGGAATACTCTGAGGAACAACTACTTTAAAATCAACTTTCCTCTTGATTTCAGAAAGAGTTATACTTTCGTGATTATATTTGATCTCTTTAGCTTGAACTATTACTGGAATGTTTTGAATTAGAATAAATACAACTAATAATCGTTTAAAAAGTAATTTCAATTTACTACCTCTTCTTTCATTTTTTCTAATCCTAATCTCATTAAATATTTAATTCACTTTCCCACTAAGAATTCCCTTCTTCCACTAACCTGACGTTCGTTGCATAAGAAAAGGAGCTGCAAATCAGCTCCTGGTATTGAAGTAAAGTACCTGTTAGTTATTTATTCAAAATATCATTTCTTAGTGAAGCAACTTTAGTTAAAGCTGTATCTATGTCAGCTTCATTCACTCCAAAGTGAGCAAGTGCATCGTTAAGATGTTTTACAATAGCATTAAAATGGGCTGGTTGCAGATTCATTCCCTGGTGAGCTTTTGCCATTGATTGTCCAGAATATTGTTTTGGACCACCTAATGCAAAACTAATAAATTTTGTCTGATGACTGCGTTGTTTTTCCATATCCGTTTTTTCAAAAAAATGATTAACTGTATCATCCTTAAGAACCAACTCGTTGTAAAAATAGTCCACAACTTTTGCTATCGCTTCTTCTCCACCAATTTTTTCATAAAGTGTTTGATCCATATATACACTCCTACTTTGTAATTAATATAAGTATTCTCTCCCAGAAAATTCATTTTTATTCCATATACTTTTATAATTAATAGTAGGATGTCGATAGAAAATCCAATTGCTATTGAAAACAAACCGTTAAAACCCCAAACAATTCCATACGTTTTCGCCTTACCAAAATGGGTAGTGTATTATAGAAGCATGAGTATGATAAACGTCTCTCTATAGGAGGAATGTTCATGAATCCGGTCATTTTATTTGATGGTGAATGCAACTTTTGTGATTCGAGTGTCCAGTTCATTATAAAGCGGGATCCGCAGGGGCTTTTTTATTACGCTTCGCTTCAAAGTGGGGTGGGTCAAGAGCTGCTGAAGAAATACGATGCTCCCGCAGATATAGATAGCATGGTTCTGATCGAAAAGGATAAGGCCTACTATAAATCGTCTGCAGCCTTGAGGATTTGCCGCCGCTTACAAGGGGCATGGAAATTGCTTTACGGTTTCATCATCGTTCCAAGCTTCATCCGGAACATCGTTTATGACTTCATTGCCAAGAACCGTTACAAATGGTTCGGAAAGAAAGAAGAGAGCTGCATGCTGCCATCGCCAAGTGTTCGAAAGCGCTTTTTATAAAAGGCTCTTTTCGTAAAGATTCTTGTTTTTAAAACGAAACTATTTAAGGTTGATTGGAGCGGAAGTGCGAGACTCCTGCGGGAGCAGCGGGACAGGTGA
>NZ_JBHZPF010000091.1:0-9462 GCF_042787975.1 Peribacillus sp. YIM B13482 | reverse complement strand
AACTCACGAGTAAACTAGCTGAATTCACGAGTAAAACGCCAAAACTCACGAGTAAACTAGCTGAATTCACGAGTAAACGCTCAATTCACGAGTAAACGCTCAATTCACGAGTAAAACGCCACAATTCACGGGTAAAATGCCCAAACACGAGTAAATCTCTCAAATTAAGGAACAAAACACTCTCGTTAGTGTGGGCTTATAGCAACTACGCCTTAAGTCTTAATAGAAAATATAGCTAAGGCTCATTATACGAACTCGTAAAACTAGATAAGATATAAACATGGAAAGGAGGACGAAAACAATGAAGAAATTTGGTTTATTTATTGTAGGACTGATCGCATTATTCATGTTGCTAGCGAATGTTGGTCCATTAATCAGCTTGGCGATTTGCTTGGCGATCCTATACTTTGGGTTGAAACAGTTCATGAAGTCCGAATCCACAGGAGCCAAGATTGCCTGGGGATCAATCTCCCTTATCGTGCTTGTAGTTGCTATTTCCCATATCCCAGCGATATTAGGACTGGTTGCAGCTTATGTTCTTTACCTGGTTTATAAAAAGTGGAATGAAAATGATGAAAATGTATCGAAAGAAACGGACCCATTCTCAAATTTTGAAAGAGAGTGGAAAGAGTTGAATAAGAACTAATAGAAGGGATGGAATTGGAATGGGTAATTTATTTTCAAGAATGAAACAAACGATTTCAGCGGATTTTCACGACTTGTTGGATAAAAAGGAGCAAAAAAATCCAATTGGAATGTTAAATCAATATTTACGTCAATGCGAGCAGGAGACAGAAAAGGTCGGTAAGCTGCTTGAACGTCAATATCTTTTGAAAGAAGAGTTTATGCGTGAATATGATCAAGCGCAAAATCTGGCTGAAAAACGTAAGCATCAGGCTGAAATTGCTAAGCAGTCAGGAGAAACCGATTTAATGGAATTTGCTTTCAAGGAAAGCCTGCACTATGAAGATCGTGCGCTAAGTTTGAAGGAGGCGCAAAAAAGTGCAGAAGTTCAGTTGGCTGAACTGGAGCGGAAGTATGAAGAAATGAAGCATAAGCTCAAGGATATGCATCTAAAGCGGATGGAACTGATGGGCAGGGAGAATATTGCCCGGGCAAACAACCGGATCAATCGGGTTTTGGACGGAGGCATTTCCGACGCCAAACCGGTAGCGATGTTTGAAGAAATGGAGCATTATATCGATCGCATCGAGCATCAAGTCCATACAGATTATAATCGGCATACAATCGATGCCAGGATTGTCCAGCTTGAAAAGGAACTGGAACAGAAAGAAGCGTAAAGGTATTTTAAAGCATTGCTGTTATCCCCTGACTTCCAGGAAATGAGGGCGGGGGAAAACAGGCTGTCAGAACGTGATAATTTCATGGTATTCTTAAAAGGCACGGGTTCCTGTGCCTTTTAAGAATATCATGATCATATACAGGGGAGGCGAACCGATGTTGAACAAGATGAAGACGGACTATATGGGATGGATACTTCTCATCGGAGTCGTCCTGCTTTTTTTAGAGATTTCATTTACGGGTGGAGGTCTCCTTTTTTCCCTCGCTTTTTCAATAGGATGTATCTATTTAGGCAGGAAATTCACAAAACGGTCAATCGGGAAAATCCTATTTTTTATAGGGCTGATTTCCCTTATCATCACTGTCTTGAATATGTTCGTCTTTAAATTTTTCCTTATGGCGATCCTCATTTATCTTTTGCTTTTATATTATCAGTCCAAAAAGAATCCTGATTGGGTCAGTCCCATTTTAACCAATGATGATTCGGACGAAGAAAAGATCAATAAGGAACAATTGCTGAAAACCGATTACCTTTTTAAAAATAAGTTTTTCGGTCATCAACAAACGGCCGAGCATGTATATGAATGGAATTCCGTGAATGTTCAAGGCGGGGTCGGTGATACGGTTATCGATTTAAGCAAAACGATTTTACCGAAAGGCGATGCTGTCATTTCCATCAGGAATATCATTGGCAATATTACCGTGCTTGTACCGTATGGCATCGAAATCAGGGTCCATCATTCGGTCATTGCAGGCAGAGCGAGGATCTTTGAAAATAAGCCTGAATCCAGGGTCTTTAATCAGATTTATTCCTACCAAACGGAAGGGTTCAATGAAACGGATCACAAGGTTCATATCATCACTTCAATCTTAGTTGGGGATTTAGAGGTGAAGCGGGTATGAGCATAATGACACGGCAGATATTGACTGCCCTTGGTGTTTCTTTCGTACTTTCCCTTGCATTGCCGGCGGCTGTTTTCTTTATCTTTCCTTTATCCGACTGGAGCGTATTGTGGGAGAAAGTGGTCATGGGCTTGCCTTTCGTCATATTCCTGCCAAGTCTGGTCATTACGGTAGGGCTTTTCTATGGTGTCGTTTCGGGGTTGTTTTGGAAGAGGCAGCTGGAAAGGGTGGATGAAGGTCTATATTTACTTGAACAGGGGCGCTTACCTTCGCAACAGGAGGCGTATCCGGTCCAAGAGATGGCTAAAATGGTGGAACGGATGCAACTGATTCATAAGCAAATCAATGAGCAGACGAAATTATCACAAAAAATGGCGAATGAAAAGGCCATTGATCAGGAGAAACAGATCCAGGAAATCGTTTCCCAGGAACGAAACCGTTTGGCGCGGGAACTGCATGATTCGGTAAGCCAGCAATTGTTTGCCGCTTCGATGTTCATGTCGGCCATTACCGAGTCACAATCAGATATGGAAAAAACGGAAATGAAACAATTCAAGATAGTGGAAGAGATGATCCATCAATCCCAGCTTGAGATGAGGGCTTTATTACTTCACTTGAGACCCGTTGCATTAAAGGGAAAATCTTTACAGGCGGGGATGAAGGAGCTCCTGGAGGAATTGGCCCAAAAAGTGACGATGGACATAAATTGGAAGATGGAAACTGTCACTCTGGATAAGGGGATTGAAGACCATCTGTTTAGGATTTTACAAGAATCGATTTCCAATACACTAAGACATGCAAAAGCGAATTCTCTTGAAGTGCTATTGATCGTTCGTGACGGGCTGATCATTTTACGGATAACGGATGATGGTATCGGTTTTAATGTCGAGGAGTCGAAAACGGGATCATATGGTCTGCAAAACATGCATGAACGGGCTGTGGAATTAGGCGGAACGATGCAACTTGTAAGCCTTCCGAATAAAGGAACGAAACTTGAAGTGAAAATCCCATTATTAAATGCTGGAGGTGATCATGATGATTAAAGTATTATTTGTCGATGACCATGAAATGGTAAGGATAGGGGTATCGGCTTATTTATCCGCACAGGCGGATATCGAAGTGATCGGGGAAGCGGACAATGGTTTAAAAGCTGTCGAACTGGCAATGGAATTGCGCCCGGATATCATTTTGATGGATTTGGTGATGCCGGAAATGGACGGCATAGAAGCGACGAAACGAATTATTGAGGGTTGGCCAGAAGCAAAGATCATCATTGTGACAAGTTTTCTTGATGATGAAAAAGTGTACCCGGCATTGGAAGCCGGAGCGACGAGCTATATGTTAAAAACATCAAAGGCCAGCGAGATTGCCAGAGCCGTCCGTTCCACGTTCCAAGGGCAAAGCGTACTTGAACCTGAAGTGACGGGGAAAATGATGGAAAAGCTACGTCGCCCAAAGATCACCCAGCTTCATGATCAATTGACAAACCGTGAAATGGAAATTTTGCTGCTGATGACACAAGGGAAAACGAATCAGGAAATTGCCGATGAACTATACATAGCCCTAAAAACAGCCAAAGTGCATGTCAGCAATATATTAAGTAAGCTTGCCGTACAGGACCGTACGCAAGCGGTGATTTACGCTTTTAAGCATTCGCTCGTTCAAGAAGAAGAGTAAATAGCGTCTATTTACCAAAAGATGAGAGTTTGTTATATTTAGGGAAGTGTCCCATCCTATAAAGTTCTTTCAAGGTTGCTGATTGCAGCCTTTTTTTACGGATAACGGGAAAAAAGTAGGTGAAATGATGTTAAGAGTGATCTTAGAATTATTTCGTATAATCACCATTATTTTCGTGATTGGAATGATAATGGGATTCATCATTAATTCAATCTATGCGATTTTTGGTATAACCGTTGAGAATACCGCAGGCGGATGGATTGTTGCTATGGCAATTTTCCCATTACTTTATGTACTCTATAAAAACCGGCTTCAATTTTCAGGGTTCTATAAAAATGGCAAACAAGTAAAACTCTCAAACAGGACAACGACAATCCTGCTGTGCTTCTCGGTGCTAATGTTAACGGTTGCCCCCTTATTTCGCTAACGGAATATAAAAAAGAGCATGTTTTGATCAAAACATGCTCTTTTTTATGCAGTTTTTCAAGATTATACAGCTTCCTCTGCAGTATCGAGCCTCTTGCCATATATCCGATAAAGAACGAAGGCAAATACCATCCCTATAAAGGAGATGGAGGAGATGAACAGGTAAAGGGTCTTGCCCCCAAAAGCCCCATATATGGCTCCGCCTATATAAGAAGCAATGATTCCCGAAACCCCGAAGAATAAAAGTGCCAGTACGGTCTGGCCTGTGGCACGCCACTCCACGGGAACGATCCGATAAAGATATTGGATGGCAGCCGAGTAGAAGATCGGGAAAGTCAATAGCTGCATGACTTGCAAATAAGCTAATAGATGTGGATCGGTTATCCACGCAGAGACGAAATAGCGGATAAAGAAAAACGCTGCTGCAAACGAAATGATGATGATTCCCTTACCCTTGCGCAGCCACCAGAAGCTTAGGGCGAATACGACGATTTCACTTCCTGCCGCTAAGAACCAGGTCAAGCCTACAAGCTTGGCACTCCCTCCAAGTTCCCTGATGTACACCCCGAGGAAAGTATCGTTCATCCTTGCTGGAACAGCACAGATAAAGACCAATAGCAGGAAGAGAAGTGTCTCTTTATTGCTGAAAAAATGCTTAAGGCTGCTTAAGGTGACAGGTTTCCCTGAAACGGGTGCATCAGGCATCATCCAGCTGACGATGAAACTGATCAAACCTATGCCGGCAAAAAGGAAAGCCAGGCTGTTTGCTCCGAAATATGACATAACGTAGCCTGTGATCAGCGATATGACCGCATAACCCAATGCACCATATGTCCGGATGGAACCGTAGCTGATCCCAGATTTCTCTGCAATCGTGAAGTTGAGGCTTTCCGTCAGGGGATCGATCGGCATCAAAAAGAAATAGAGCAGCATGGCAAACAGGATAAGCTGTAGATAGCTGCTTGAATCATAGAGAAAATAACCGATTACGCTCGAGAAAAAGATGAGTAACAACAGAACCTTTCGTATTGTCCTCGTTTTGTCGCTGATCATTCCCCATAAAGGCTGGGTGATGAGGGTGACAAAACCTCCTGTACCGATGATGAATCCGATTTGGGCTGGACGCAAACCTTGATCAGCCAGATAGACTGGGAGAAACGGAATGAAAATGGCAAGCAGTCCAAAATATAAAAAGTTAAAACTTTTTAATAATCGTAATGCTTTCATAAAATGAATGATACCTCACGTGTTCTATAGATTGTTGATTTCAACCTTGTTATTGTAACATTGATGACAGAATTTGAAAAAAAGCTTCAACTTTATGGATGGAAATAGACAGATAGGGTTCGTTCTGAGAGGTTCTGGAACCATGTGGGTATGATGCGTTTCAAAATTCGTGACATCGAGGAATTTAGATAGGGAACCCCCTATGCTATCCTTCGCTTCCAGCTTGAATAAGGTAGGTTTCTGCTAGTCTTGTTCATGAGGCCTATTTGAATGGTTTGAAGAAGGTGGTTTCTGGTGATTTTTTAATTCGGGTCATTGATTTTTATCTACCTCGATAAATCTTGGCTATTTTGGATTGAAAATATAAAAGTCCTTTTTATGATATGAATTTCCAGTTTGGATGGAATGCTTTCCTTTCGTTATGCCATAACCGCTTTCCTTAGCTCTCGTGCTTGATTATCGGTAATAATGTTACGGACTCTTTTTTTACGTTCCAAGCCGAACACATGAACATTATACTAACCAAAAAAGTACAGCATTGTTTTGCTGTGTGAATTCTTCAGTCATTATAGAGATTTCTTTATCTCATGCAGTCTTTCCTGAACGACTTTTTCAAACTCGTAATTCTGCTGCAATAAGAATATATTCCTTGCCTCTTCATACCCTTTTGTGGCACTTTCCATGTTGTTCAGTGACTGAAAGGATTGGGCACGTTGATATAATACTTCACCCAAAAGGTACATAGATTCTTCCCGCGTTAAAATTTGAATGGCGTCAGAGCAAATTTTTATAGATTCATAATATTGTGCGTCCTTATGTAAGGATTTTGTCAATCCGTAATAAATCCGGACTTTAATTCTATAATTCATTGAAGTTTTTGGAAGTTGTTGAAATTGCTTAAGGGCATCTATATAAGAGGCAATTGACTTTTTATATTCAGTTATTTCGTTATAAATAATGGCTTTGCTATTCAAAATTTCTATTTTTTGAGCAGATAAAATATGAAAATGAGTAGATAAGTCTAATGCTCGATCTAAAAAATCCAGGGATTTCAATATATCATTATCACAATAATAGGCTACTATCCCCAAATGCCAGAGGATGAATTGTTTATTGATAGGTGACTGGAAATCTGCATGGTACTGTTCTGCTTCGAGAATCCGTTTTACCTGCCGATACTCTCTATTTCTAATGGAAACCCTGACTTGAGATTTCACTTCCTCACTATATTCCATTCGGTCTGAATAAGTTTCTAAAAGGATATCTTCAATGCTGATGCCTAAACGTAATGAGAGCTCATATAAAGTAGTCGCTAATGGAATGACCTTCCCCTTCTCGATGTTGCTTAGTTGTGCTTGAGTAATGATACCCTCTGCCATAACTTTTTGTGTTATACCTGATCTTTTTCTTAAATTGTAGAGTACATTTCCAAGTTTAAAAGGAATGCTTGCATCCATTTTATCAACTCCTAAAAATATAAATACTTTTATATTTTTTTATGTATTTCATTGGAAACACCAACTAAATATCGAAAAAAATACTCTGTAGTGGCTATACAAGAAAAATGTACCATATTTGGATGGTTTATACTAGCTGTATCAATCAATATCAGGAGGTTAAGGTATATGAAAAAAATATTAGTATCTGGGTTCTCCATTCTATTAGTGCTAGCATTGGTTTTACAATTTGATTCAGGCGTCAAATTGGCTGTAGATGATCTGCCTGCAATAGATGATCTACCGAATCAGCATGAAAAAGGTTAAATATCAATATCAAAAAAGGAAGATGACTAAAGGGGAATTTAAATAAAATAAATAAAAAAGGATTATATATATGAAATTAAATAAGGATCAATTATTGATTATAACCATTTCTTCATGTGTTATAGCTAGTGTGATGTCTACGTCCATGCTGACGATTGCATTCCCTAATCTTGTAGACTTTTTTGATATTTCTTATTCCACACTTCAAATTAGAAATATTCTTTTCTTCTCTTTTTTCGCATTTCTCATTCCGCTTTTTGGTAAAGTGGCCGATGTTTTAGGCGCAAGAAAATTGTTGATATTTGGCCTGTCGCTATTTATCACATCTACCATTCTTAGTGGAACCACAAATAATTGGAATTTGTTTTTGCTGTATCAGACACTTCAGGCAATTGCAGATGCAATGGTAGTACCTGCCCAGGTATTATTGATCAGGCAAAGTTTTAAGGATAATAAATTAGGCTGGGCTTTTGGATGGTTTTCCGGAGTTTTAGCGACCGCCTCACTTATTGGACCAGCTGTTGGTGGTTTGGTAATAAAATATTACCCTTGGCAAATGATATTTGGAATATTGATTATCATAAGCTGCATATCCTTAATTCTTGTACTAATGGTAACTCCCAAATCAAAAAAAAGAATCACGGCAAACCTTCATTTACCTTTAAAAAACAGTTTGGCTTTACTAGTTATGGTAATCAGTTTTCAATTTATATTCAATGATGATATTGGTGTAGTGAAACGGTCGCTTTCTATTGCTGTTACAATATTGAGTTTAATTTTATTTGTATTTTATGAACGGGCAAACCAAGGAAACACTTCTTTACTTCCAAGAAAGGCAATAAAAAACACCATTTTTATCTCTTCAATTGTGAGAATATTCGTTCTATTTATGATCACAAATGTAATAGTGCTTTACATTCCCAGTTACATGCGGGATATACACAATATTCAACCAGATATTGTTGGCTATATCATTATGGCAGATTCGATATTGGCAGTTTTATTATCTGGGTATGCTGGTAAACTTGCAGATTTAAAAGACAATAGAAACCTTTTACTTTTATCTATTTCGATTTCCATAATTGGAATGGTAAATCTTACATTGACAATGTTTAATGGCAGCTTAATTTTCTTTATCTTTGCATTTCTCCTTTTTGGATTGGCCGGTGTCATTTCCATGCCCACACAAAATAAAATTGCTATGTTGTCCGTTCCCGAGGAAGAAACAGGGGTTTATATGGGGTTATTCCAGATGGTACAGTTTGGAACCGGAGCTTTCGCTGCGGGGGTATTCAACACTTTTCTGGACTATGGAACTGACAAAGGTGACTTTTCCCAGGTTGGATTTTCATACGTGTTGATCATTTGTATAGGGTTATATTTGGTGGCTATAGGAACAGTCGTTTATGATAAAAGGCTTCTAAAAAGCAATATAAAATTGTCTTTGAAAGAAGAAGTCTAATTCTCGTTTATCTGAAAGTGAAATATACCTTAGAAGAGTTAGCTTTGAAGTGATTTTAAGGAGGTGAAACATATGACAAAGCAAGTGGAAAAAACAGAAGCGGAAAAACTAGTGGAAAACCTGGAAGTAATCGAAGCTAAAGAGCTAGAAGTGGGGAGTGCATTTCATGCGTTCCGTTTCAATACGTTGGACACAGAAAAATAGATGAGAGCCTGGGAGTAACAGGCCATCCATCATACATGTTAAGGAGGTGAAACATATGACAAAGCAAGTGGAAAAAACAGAAGCGGAAAAGCTAGTGGAAAACCTGGAAGTAATCGAAGCTAAAGAACTGGAAGTGGGGAGTGCATTTCATGCGTTCCGTTTCAATACGTTGGACACAGAAAAATAGATGACCTGGGAGCTACAGGCATTCCATCATACATGTTAAGGAGGTGAAACATATGACAAAGCAAGTGGAAAAAACAGAAGCGGAAAAGCTAGTGGAAAACCTGGAAGTAATCGAAGCTAAAGAGCTGGAAGTGGGGAGTGCATTTCATGCGTTCCGTTTCAATACGTTGGACACAGAAAAATAGATGAGAGCCTGGGAGTAACAGGCCATCCATCATACATGTTAAGGAGGTGAAACATATGACAAAGCAAGTGGAAAAAACAGAAGCGGAAAAGTTAGTGGAAAACCTGGAAGTAATCGAAGCTAAAGAA
>NZ_JBHZPF010000090.1:0-9646 GCF_042787975.1 Peribacillus sp. YIM B13482 | reverse complement strand
AGTATCGAATGAGAATCGTCTTTTTTTAATTTGATTTACCGTACTAGTTAGAAAAACGTGAGTTTTTCAGCAGCCTCTTCATGAACGGGTCTTTTTGCGTTTAATTAGCAGATAACTTCATGCTTTCCTGCATCTGTTCATCTTCTTCAACTAAAATGCGATGTTCGGTCCCTTTATCGAAAAAGTGGGCTTTATTCATGTCAAGGGCAAGTTTGATTTTCTCGCCTGCCTGGATAATATTCTTGGCATCGACCCGTGCGACGAAGTCCTGGCCCTCTAATGTGGAGTAAAGCATGATCTCCGCGCCCATGAGCTCGGCTACATCAATTTGGGTTGTGAATGTTGTGTTTGGGGACTCCGTGAAGTAAACTCCTTCATTATGGAAATCCTCCGGACGGATGCCAAGGATTATATCTTTTCCGACATATCCTTGATCACGCAGCATTTTCATCTTCAATTCTGGTATTTCTAGCGTTTGTGCACCAATTTTAATCGTGCCTTCTTTTAATGTTCCGGTGAAGAAGTTCATGGCAGGCGATCCGATAAAACCGCCGACGAAAACGTTAATGGGTTTCTCGTAAACGTCCTTTGGTGCACCGACCTGTTGGATGACACCATCTTTCATTACGACAAGGCGTGTCGCCATTGTCATTGCCTCTGTTTGGTCATGTGTGACATATATTGTCGTGGTGTCCAGCCGTTTATGTAGTTTAGCGATTTCCGCCCGCATTTGAACCCGCAGCTTTGCGTCGAGATTGGATAGTGGCTCATCCATCAAAAAAACCTTTGCGTCCCTTACAATTGCACGGCCAAGTGCCACACGCTGGCGCTGACCACCGGAAAGGGCTTTAGGTTTCCTGTTTAGCAGCTCTTCAAGTCCGAGGATCCTTGCAGCATCATTGACCCTTTGCTTGATTTCCGCTTTTGGTGTTTTCCTGAGCTTCAATCCAAATGCCATATTGTCATAGACGGACATATGGGGATATAAGGCGTAGTTCTGGAAAACCATCGCAATATCACGATCTTTCGGAGGGACATCATTGACTCGCTTGCCGTCTATATATAAATCCCCTTGGGAAATGTCTTCCAGTCCGGCAATCATCCTTAATGTCGTCGATTTACCGCAACCTGAAGGTCCCACAAAAACTATGAATTCCTTATCGGCAACTCGAAGGTTGAAGTCTTTAACAGCGGTTACCTTTTTATCATAAATCTTGAATATATGATCTAATATTAACTCTGCCATGAAAAATCCCCCTTTTAAACTCCTGATTACTTGTACTAATTAACTATAGTCTAAGCTATCAGTTTAGAAAAAAGTATGGGCACATTGCACAAAAATGGATGATGATCCCTGTTTTTGATGAAAATTAATCATTCATTAATATAATCAAGTACGCAGTCAAGGCGTGACGAAAGTTTCTAATATCGAGACCAGTTCTTTCAGTGAATTTATCTATCCGGTATTGTAAGCTGTTCCGATGTATATAAAGCTGTTTGGCGGCATAGGTAGCATTGGAGTTACATTCGATATACGTTTTAATCGTTTTGATAAGTTCAGTATCCTGTTTGGTCTTGCCGAGAATCTCATTGATATACCACTTTGAATTCGTAACGGATAGGTCATTTATTAAAGAATGGGGGATGATGTCTGCCAAATCAGCCACCTTTAGATCCGGCAGATGTACCTGTGCCAAATCAAAACATTTTTTCTCCTGATTCCTATGATGATGCAGGTCTTGATTTACTGGGTGAAAGCGCCCGGTGAACATTCGGGTCTTTACATAAAAGTCACTTTCAAGCGTGGAAGAAATGGCGATTAGTTCTTTATTTGATAAAGATTCATCCTTGACCGTTTCAATTAAGATTCCTGCCGTTTCATTTTCCCAGACAATGGCTGCGTCAGATGGAACGAAAGCGAGGAAGGCGTCTTCAAAATCGGAGTGGGAATAATCAGCATGAGTAAGCTTGAAATGAATGAATCGAACATTCTCCCAGCTTGTTAAAGGCAATGGTGCATTCGGTTCGGATAAAAAAGTTTTCCATGATGTGCCTGGAAACGTATTGAGGTTATTTTGGTTTATGGAAGGAACAAAAAGCAGTCCCAATAAACGGATTTCTTCAGCTGTGATTTCTGAACGGGGAATGCCAAGTATACTTCTTGAGTCTTCGAACCAAACATAGTCAGTAAAATCATTAGTATCCTTTTTATTGGTAAGAGCGTTCGGGAATTTTTGTTTGAGATTTTCAAGCATCGTTTCCACCTTCTTTCTCCCTTTCCATATCATTATAGCGAAAAAGAATAAAGTTCAAAAGAATAGGATAGGATATTGCCAGTTTTTCCGAGAAGGGAAAGTGCATTCCTTCTAGGTAAAGACGCGTAATAAATATTTTCTGTTCGGCAGAAAATTTAGCCATAGAAAAACACCCCGTAAATGTTAGTTTGGTGTCTAACATTTACGGGGCAGTTCAAGTTTGCCTACAGTTTTTTTATGGCTTGTAATTTGAACGTTGATTGGAACAAAAGGCACTTGCTTTCCGCGGGTGGTCCGCCCTCGGCTTGCGCCTGCTTTTTGTTCCGTGCTTATCGTTAAAAACCATTCCTCTAAAAATGGGCTAAATGACAATTATCAAGCCTTTCCATCCAGGTTAATTATTCCATTATTTTCTTGTCAAAAGGGTAAAGAGATAATACATTTATTATAATAATGTGAAAAGGAAGATAAAACTATTTTTTCCAATAATGGGGAGTAAATTCATGATAGAGATAAAGACAGTAAATGATGTGGTTTGTGTGCACGGGACTCCTAGCGGCAAGTCGGGGATGAGTGTTTATGTTTTTTTAACGGATGGTCTATTGATAGATACAGGTGCACAGATATTATTGGAAGGGCTTGTTCCATTCTATGAGTCCGCAGACTTCGATTTAGTGGCGCTGACACACTATCATGAGGACCATACGGGGGGCGCAGCCTGGATAATGGAACATAAAAAGGTTCCGATATTCATTCATCCGATGTCGGTCGATGCTTGTGCGAAGGATGCTGAATATCCTGAGTATCGCAAAATATTTTGGGGGAAGAGAGACGCCTTTAAGGCTGAGCCGCTAGGGAAGGCCATTCATTCCCGCACCCAAAAGTGGGAGCCGATTTTTACCCCTGGTCATGCGAAGGACCATATGGTGTATTTGAATCACAGTAATGGCATGCTCTTTTCCGGAGATCTTTTCGTAACACCAAAAACAAAGCTTGTCTTACGGGAAGAGTCTGTCCCGATCATCATCGATTCTATAAAAAGATTACTCCAATATGATTTTGGAGAAGTGTATTGCTGTCATGCCGGGCATGTTCCGGATGGAAAGGAAATGTTCCGAAAAAAACTAGATTATTTGGAAAACCTCCGTGGTGAAATTTTGCGTTTACATCATCAAGGACTGACCGTTCATGAGATTCAGCAACTCGTTTTACCGAATCGATATCCCCTTATCGAGATATCTGAGCATGAATGGGATTCGGAGCATATCGTTACATCAATACTAAAGGAAATATTTTGAGTGCAAGGGAGAATGAATGAAATAAGGGGGATTTTCCATTGAAGGCAAGGGTTTATCGCTTCTTGCCGTTTTCATGGAAGAGTGTAGGAGTTAAATCTTGGGTCTTCATAATTGCGCAAACGGAAATTGCGTGACCATAGGTAGATTCAGGGGATAGACAGTATGGAAAGAAAAAGGATCCGAACTCCATGAGAATACGAGAGTAATGCATAGGATGTAAAAGCTAATCGGGTGAATAGAAATGAATTTCTAAAATAAGCAAAGTTTAAACGCATTTGCCTCGGGCCGCTTTGTTGATGTTCACGTGATTTGGTATAATCATATGTTTAAAAGTATGCAATTCACAATATGATAACAAGAGGCATATTGTTTAAATTCATGAAATTATTTGAATATTTATTTAAACGAGGGATTGTCAGTTTCATTAAAAATGGGCTGCTTTTTATAGTATGATAGTCATAGAATATGAACAAGCTACATTACATTGAAAAAAAGGTGATCAACTAGTGGAAACAATTCATGCAACCAGTTTTAACTTAAGAGGCTCAAAGATTGAAATAATCATAAATGAAAATATAGAATCAGCTGATATAATATTGCAAGATAATGAAACGAAAGAAGAACATATTTACGATAAAGTAATTTGTAAAAGTTTGAATGAGGAAACCTGTTTGACCATTTCACTTGATAATATGAACTGGCCAGATGTACATAGGACAACTTATACAATTTTGCTTAAAATGAACCAAGAGTTGTTCAGACTGGTCAAACCTACTATAAAAAGAATGAAGAATCGATTGTTCGCCCGTTCTTATTATCAAATTTCACAAAACGAGACTGCAATCATCTTTCTGAACAAAAAAAACACCCTAAGTATAATGTATGGCAATTCAGCCAGCATATTTCGTGCATCCTGTAAAGTGGTTTCGGATAATTTATACATCTCCGCTATGGAAGTGGAGGGGGAAAAGGCAAGGTTTTTCCATGAAGAAGGAGAGTTAGGTAAGCTATTTCTGACTATATATGATCCTGTAACCGAGTGCACCTCAGCAATTGGAGCCGTGCAGGGTGAAAGGAATACAATAGAAGTGGATTTATCAAAACTTGCTGAAATTCCTTCCTCTGCCAACTTGTATGTTGAAGCGAAAATCGGCAAGGTTTTAAAGTCATACAAACTTCAGTTCAATTCCAACCTTGTTCACAGACATAGTGAGCTTTCCTTTTACGAAATGGATCCGTTGGCTAATTCATTGGAAAGCATTAAAACACGATATTTTGATGAACTTGAAATAAAGGGTGACCATCTTCTCGTTCGATTGATGGAGCCTTCCTGTCAGCCCACTTCCGTTGTTTTTGAAAAAAGCACATCAGCAGAATGGGTTCAAACGCACGAATTCAGACAGGATGGACAACTTTTAATAGTCGATTTGAAAAAAATCTTTAATGATATCTTTTTTAAAACTGGTCAAAAGTGGAAGGTTTATGTTAAAGAGGTCATTGCCGGGGATGTACAGTTAAGTAAATTAAAACCCATATCAACATTTGCATTTCCTCAATTGGAACAGCTACCTCTTGAACTGGTGAAAACTCACGCCATGGCTTATATCTCGCCTAAAGCTGAGTTGGGAATTCTATTGGGTGAAAGTGAAGACGTCAATAAAGCTCGTTTCTATATTACGAAGAATAGACTGCCAATACATGACTTAAGCTTCCATGAATATGAATTATCTTTTTCCATGGAAGATATCCAAGATGCCGAGGTTAATTCCGCGTACGTAGTTATTAAAAATAGAAAAAGCGGAGAAATGCATCGAGTGCCATCGATTCTAAAAATAAACTCCCGACAAATTGAAGTCCATTCGAATTTGGAGCCATTTATTAGAAGTGGGATAATTCCATCAAGGTGGGATGTTTTCATTGAGATAACGTATGCGAATGTAATGGAATTGAATCGGGTTGGTTTTTACGACCAAAAGAAACTTCCTATGGAAGAAAGATATTTACCTTCGATTCAGGCAGATGAAGAGAATGTTTTTACACCTTATTTAACAGCCCGGAATGAACTCTCCTTTGTTATTGGTACAGAGTTTGCACTTCGGCATGAAAAATTAAAGTCAAAAATTCTGATTAAGAATGTTGTTCTAAAAAAATCGATACTTGAAATCGAAATAATACTCTCTTTGCCAGACGCTCAAAGTTATCAAGTAAAGGGAATGTTACTTAAGCATCGTAACAATGAGGCATTTACGCGACTTCCCGTGACTTTAAAGAAGAAGAGCATATTATCTGAAGTCAATTTGGACGAGCACGAATTTGAACAGTTTTATTGGGATTTTTATGTATTGGTTGACGTAGAAGGTGAGGATTACGAATTAAAACTTAAACGTCCAACAGAAAATGTCCGTAAAAAATTGAATAGGACTATTAATGATTATTCATATTCAAAAGAGGACGACCATGTTGTATATCCTTACATTACAAGAAGTAACTCTCTTGCGTTAACATACAGAATGAAAAGCGTTTATGAAGCACCAATTTTCAAGTGGAAAGAAAAAATATCCTACTTCGTTTATAAGATGCTTAATAGGTATTATGATCATAAAAATATTTGGCTTGTTTACGAGAAGTTGTCAGAAACCGCACAGGATAATGGCTATCACTTTTTTAAATATTGCTATAATGAACAACCGGAGAGAAATGTCTATTATATTATAAAAAAAGATTCTCCTGATATGGCTAACCTTAAAGGGTTTGAGGATCGTGTAATCCACTTTATGAGCTTTAAACACTTGATCTATTTATTTGCCTCTAAACTGCTCATCGCATCAGAAACCAAGGGACATTCTTATGTTTGGCGTGTACAAAAGGGTAAAGTGATTGAGTATTTAAGAAGGAAGAGAATTGTCTTTTTACAACATGGAGTGCTGGGTTTAAAGAAAATCGATAGTACGCTAAATAAGGGTTCATCAGAGGAAGTGGATTTGTTCGTTACCTCTTCAGATTTTGAAAAAGAAATCGTGAAAAATTATTTTGGATATAACGAGAAGGATATCATCGTTACCGGTTTAAGTCGATGGGATGACGTAAACAAAGAAGAAACTCCAATAAAACGACAAATTTTCTTAATGCCTACATGGAGGAATTGGCTTAATGAAGTGTCTAATGATGCATTCATTGAATCGAATTACTTTAAAAGTTATATCGGTTTATTGAATTCGGAGAAATTGATGGACTTGCTCCGGATACACCAGGTGGAATTGAAGTTTTATGTCCATCCTAAATTTCAGCCTTTTATTGATCAATTCCATACAACTTGTGATCAGATCGAGATAATCAAGTTTGGTGATGTTAATATCAGCAAGTTGATCCGTGAATCGGCACTCTTGATCACTGACTACTCAAGTGTTGCTTGGGATATGTACTATCTTGAAAAACCGACTATCTTTTATCAGTTCGATCTCGATGAATATACGGAATTACAAGGAAGCTACATGGATATGAATAAAGAATTATTCGGGGATCAAGCACTGAATACGGATGATTTGTTAACTTCCATTGAAAATAGCATACGTAACAACTTTGAAGAACAAGAAATCTTTAAAGAGAAAAGAAGTCAATACTTCGCTAATATCGACAATCAAAACAGTGAACGTATTTATAATAATATTTTAAAGAATGAAAAAAGATTAAAGCCAAGAAAAGTTTCTTTTTATAAAAAACTCACAAAGGTGACATTGCTGAGAAAGATGTGGCGCTTTGCAAAACGCAAAAAAATAACTAGGAAGCTGGCTTTTTCATTAAGAGATCATTTAATGAATCTGAATGAAAGGGGGGTTCGCGGCCTATGGGACAGAAGATAATCACGGTGGATCATCTAGTATGTAAAGATGAAAAAATCTCCTTTCATTTCAAGAATCCCCATCCAGTGAAAATCATTGGCATTGAAGAAAGCATGAAAATAAGATGGACATTCGATACGGATATAATCGATTCAAAAATGGTAATCGACCTTAAAAGCTTTAACGCAGAATATTATCAAGCGGCATCACGCTGGAAATTGTATGTGGAAGAAAATGGGGAATTGCATCGAATACAAATTAGCGGGGGAAAGAATGAGTATTTCCATTCAATCCCCTCTATTGGCGTTCAAGTGATAACCCCCTACATCACCAGAAATGGTGGTTTAAGCATCGTGATTAAACAACCGATCCACCTGTCGGATGAGGTTCTTTCAGCAAAAATGTCGCTGATGTCTTTAAATTTTAAAGGTAACTTCCTGACTGGTACCGTACGCCTTGAAATGAAAAGGGAATATGAAATGGTCGGACTAGTCTTAAAGCCGAGGGATATATCCGAGGACAAGCAGTATTTGTTCCAGGTGAAAGGGAAAGATAAGCTTTCTTTTGAAATCGATGTTGATACAATGGAATTGCGCCCGTTTTATTATGATTTTTATTTGTTAGTCAGGGTTGATGGGAATGATCATTATATTCGATTTAAGAATCCTACGTGGTCGGCATCAAGAAAGTTGAATAAAAGACTTTTTGGAATGTCCTATACTTTTGATAACGGTTTTTGGATTTATCCATATATCACGGCATCAGGTACATTGGCATTAACTTATAAGGAAAAAACAGAATACGAATCCAATATGTACTTTTTTAAAGAAATTCTTGCTTCTTGGGTTTTTAATATTCTTCGTCCTTATTATATGAAAAAAAATATTTGGTTGATTTACGAGAAAACGGCTGATAGGGCCCAAGATAACGGTTATTATTTCTTTAAATATATTTATGAAAATCATAAGCATCAACAAGCTTATTATATTATAAAGCCTGATTCAGAAGATTATCCGAAATTGGAAGGCATGAGAAATAGAGTTGTTGAATTCATGAGCTTTAAATATATGGTTTACATGTTTTCTGCTCAGCTGCTAGTGTCTTCTGAAACAAAAGGGCATGCGTACGACATACGCATTCAAAAGGGCCGCATTAGAAAAGCGATGAATTATAAGCCGCTTGTCTTTTTACAACATGGTGTTATTGGTTTGAAGAAACTTAATAGCATCTTTAAAAAATCAAGCATTAATGCACCAAGTCTTTTTGTCGTTTCTTCACCTGCTGAAGGAAAAATCATCCAGAACCATTTCGGCTATAGTAAAAAGGAACTTATTGTAAGTGGCCTGCCGCGATGGGATGTCATAGAAAATAAGTCTAAGGGAAAAAGTATCTTATTAATGCCGACATGGCGTGTTTGGCTTGAAAACTTGCCTTTTGAGGAAGTGGAAAAAAGTGAGTATGTTCAAGTGTTCAGGACGTTTTTACAATCTAAAGAATTGAGCCAGCTATTGGAGCAACATGATTTGACGCTGTATTTTTATTTGCATCCTAAATTCGAAGACTTTATTGACCATTTTTCAAATAATAATCATAGGATCATCATTTCTAATGAACAGGACTTAAATTCCTTATTAATGCAAACTTCCATGTTGATTACGGACTACTCAAGTGTTGCGTGGGATATGTTTTATCAGAAAAAGCCTGTCATTTTCTACCAATTCGATCTAGAAACATACAATAAGTATCAAGGCAGTTATATGGATTTAGATCATGAGTTATTTGGTGATCAAGTTTTCACTACAGAAAAGTTGATATCGACCATTAAAGATTATACAGAAACCGGTTTTGAAGAAAAAGAAGGCTTTGGTCTTTTAAGAGAAATGTATCTTCCCTACATTGATCATTCCAATAGCCAACGAGTTTATAATGGAATTCAAGAGAAACAAGGGATGTTGAAAAAGATTAAACGCAAGCAGTCGATTTCAAGGCTTTTGAGTAATCCTGGGGTACGTTTCCTTTGGAGTAAACTTAATAATGTGAAACCCATAAAGAGAGTGGGAGAACGAATTCGGTTGAAAACTAAATAAGTACATTTACATTTGAAAAATGGTGAATACATTTATATTTTGCTATGTTTCGTATGCACTCAAACAACTTCCGTGAGGAAGTTGTTTCAAACTGTAGACAAACTCGATGAAAATCGAGTTTGTCTATTTTTTATGAGTTGTACAATTTGGCCGTTGATTGGAACGTA
>NZ_JBHZPF010000009.1:0-112910 GCF_042787975.1 Peribacillus sp. YIM B13482 | reverse complement strand
AAAATCAACGGCCAAATTGTACAACTCATAAAAAATAGACAAACTCGATTTTCATCGAGTTTGTCTACAGTCTGAAACTCTATCATAGAATAGAGTTTTTTTTGTATGCATGAGGAGTTCTAACCAAATTTTTAAACATAGTTGATTGGATTGGGTGTGCGAGACTCCTGCGGGAATAGCGAGTCCAAGGGAAACCCCACAGGTGCAAGTGCGCCGAGGAGACTCCCGGACCGCCCGCGGAAAGCAGTGCCTACGTTCCAATCAACGACCAAATTTGTACAAGCAAAAAAAACTGTAGACAAACTCTATCATAGAATAGAGTTTTTTATTATATGTTCTGGAATTAGCACTTTTCGAATGATGATAATAGTTTATCCCCCACCAAGTATAAATAAGATCCGAAATAAGTTTGTGAATAGCAATCTTCGTTATTTCATCACATGTTCAATAAGGCTGAACAATGCTTCCCTACCTATCTAAATTAATTTCGGCTCCATCATAAATCGCAGTCTTTAGAAGTTAGCTTCAAAAAAATGGCTTCATCTTTTAGCAATAAATCAGCTTATTCATCTTGAGCATTCCACATAAAGGATAAACCTAGAGGAATATGATAGCAATAATAAATCATGACAAATTATTGAAGATCCTTCATAAATGGTGACCCAATAGGAATAAGATAGCTTAAATCCCCTATAGAAAGTGTAACAAGAGAGGAGAACAACCCTTTGTCCCTTTACAAAGATCCGCTTTCAACCGACCAAAAGCTGGCTTTCATCAGAAATGGACTGGGACCATCCAAAATACCAAAAAAAATCATTATCATTGGTGCCGGCATGTCTGGGTTAGTTGCAGCATCCCTTTTAAAAGAAGCCGGACACGATGTAACGATATTGGAAGCAACCGGGAGGGTCGGGGGGCGTGTTTTGACCATACGGGAGCCATTTTCGGATGGTTCCTACCTTGAAGCAGGTGCCATGCGCATTCCGAATTATCATTACTTAGTTGCTGAATACATCAAGAAGTACGGTTTACGAATCATCCCTTTTGTGAACGCGACTCCTAATGATCCCATTTATGCCAATGGAATCAAAACGACCGCTGCCATATATCAACGGAACCCGGATATACTGAAGTACCCAGTAGCTCCCCATGAAAGAGGTAAAACAGCTGAAGAATTATTCAACATGGCAATTAAACCAGTGACTGATTTCATCATTCAAAACCCAAGTAGAAATTGGGAAATAGTTATTAAAGAATTTGATAAATACTCCTTGAGCTTCTTTTTACAGTACAATCCAGTAGGGATGAGTCTATCAACCGGTGCAATTGAAAGCATTAAAGTCCTAATGGGTTTAGAAGGTTTACCTGAACTTTCCTTTACTGCCATTCTTCGAGAGTTTTTGCCACTCCTTGATCCAAACATCGTTTTTTATGCAATCGAGGGGGGAAACGACCGGCTTCCTTATGCTTTTGTACCCGAATTGAAGGAAAATCTAAATTTCAGATATGAAGTGACAAAAATTGTTCAACATGATAATCGAGTAACCATCCATTCTAAACACACTCAAAGCGATAGACCCTTAACCGTTACCGGTGATCTTGCCATCGTGACAATACCTCTTCAATTGTTGTCATTTATGGATATTGAACCCCGCAATTCCTTTTCCCATAATAAGTGGAAGGCAATAAGGGAACTCCATTATCCTGCTTCAACAAAAATCGGACTTCAGTTCGGACATAGATTTTGGGAAAGGGAAGGAATATTCGGGGGTAAATTGATGACCGATTTACCCATTAGATTTTCTTATTACCCCTACCAAACGGTAAACCCAAGTGAATCTGGTATCATTTTAGCAAGTTATACATGGGAGGATGATGCCACTTTATGGGATATCCTCCCGGAAAAAGATCGTATACAAAACGCATTAAAAAATTTGGAAAGGGTCCATGGAAAACAAGTATACGATCATTTTTTATCAGGAGCTTCTTTTAGCTGGACCCGGAATCAGTACGCATACGGAGCTTTCTCCATGTTTAAACCTGGTCAGGAAACGGACTTGTTTCCATACATCCCAACTCCTGAAGGAAGGGTCCACTTCGCTGGAGAGCATACATCAACAGTACCTGCTTGGATTGAAGGAGCCATTCAATCCGGCATCCGGGTTGCACATGAAGTGACGAATCTTCCAAGAACTTTCGATGAGCCTTTTTAAATGATGGGACTTTTTCTTTGATGAGCCTTGACAAAAAAACCTTCCCATCCAATAAAAAATCAAAGGGTTTCGGAATGAGAACATTCCGAAACCCTTTTGTCTACAAACTGAAGCCTTCCCATTTGGAAGGTTTTTCATTCTTATGAATTGCCTGTCCATTTATGGAATGTTAGCCTTTACCCTGACAATTCACTTCACCCCTCCTTTTGAACCAAAGTCTATAATCCTTATGTCAACTTGATAATTAATATCAGCTTTACTGAAAATTTCATCCCATTTCTGCTTATGTTTCTCCCAAAACTTCGGATGCTGATTTTCCACATACAGAAATAATCCAGCTACCCCTGTTTTATATTCATGCTGTAATTTGTCTACGATTTTCTCGACATCCTTCTCAACTTCAGCCTCGGCAATACGCTCAATCTCTTTTAAATAGGTTTCATTAAATGAGTTTTCCTTACTATACCAATCTTCCGAAAGTCTTACTGTATACCCGACCTTAACATTGATCGTCAAATGATCCCCGTTCAATTTTGTCGTGATTTTCCTCCTAGTCCTTTTAAGCACTTCAACACTTAAAGGCTTGCCGTGGTGGACTGATTCGATTATTCCACCTTTAACCATTCCGTTCAACCAATTTAATGCAGCTATATCCTCATCATTCATAACCCCGACCAACTTTGAATTGTTGATCACCCCTGCACCCTTCAATATTAATTTCTTACCTTTAATATCCACTGCCTGAATGGCAAAGCTTCCATCTGATTGCAAACTTGAGGAAACTTTGCCCATCGTTAAAGGCGGAAGGATTTTATTCGTTCTGTGCTCATTATCTTTCAATTCATAAATTTGCCATTCCATCTATAAATAAAAGTGTTTTCCCGTCAAAAATATGCTCTTTGGCTTTTTCATATGTTTCCACATCCTGTTCCCTGACTGAACAGACTTTGGAAATGACCAGCATCTCGATGGAAACCGGGTGCCTTGATTCGACCTGCGCAGCCGATAAATCCAGGACTATTTCATTGAAGGCTGGATAATTCATCGTTCCATTGACAAATACAAATAATACTGAAACTTCATAACCGGGAATGAATACCTCTTTAAAAACAACATCATCCTGCATATCCAATTCAGATTTCAATTTTGCCTGCTTTTGATCCAATTCTATATGCAAGGGTTTACTTTTCATGGTGAACTCCTTTGGTTAATGAGTTTATTTTTAGTTTCCTCTATTTTCAATTTTTTTATTCGATAAGGAAATGTTGATAGCTTTTAAAACAAAGGTTTTTTTAATGAATCCCCTTTCCGAAACGAGCAGCATGTGCAAACTAAAATGGTTAATATGTAATTAAATTGCAAATGCTAGGATAATAAGCTTTAGTTTAGAGGTGACAGCATTGTTTAACCGTAGAAAGTTCAAAAAAAAAACCATTCAACATTCTGTTAAAAATGACGAATTATATAAAGCTTCGGATGTAAGGGACCTATTCAATTCCCTTTCTTCATCCAATGATTTCATAAACCATCAAGGAACATATAATGGCGTCGGCTATTGGGTATCGTTTTATCGCTCTTTAATTGATGCACAGGTACTTCACGAAAGTGTTCTTTCTGTCATACCAACTCTGGAAACGATAAATTTGGAGCAAATTAAAGAGAACGTTCCTATTGAAAATACACTTATCACCTGTACCAAGGTTGTAATCGAAGAAAGGATCATGAGAGGTGCAATTGCCATTCGTTTAGATGGAAATCTTGATGAATGCCTATTAATCAATGCTGCGGCCCAACGAGACAGGCAAGTTAATAAACCTGAACTTGAATTTGGAATCATAAGTGCTCAAGAAGCTTTTGTCGAGGATATTGATATTAATCTGAATCTAGTCAGAAAAAGGCTGCCTATCCCTGGGTTGCAAGTAAGTGAAATGACTGTAGGGTCCTTGTCTAAAACGAAAGTGGCAGTGTTATCGATAGAAGGGATCGTTAATCAGGAAAGTGTTGATAATGTTATACAAAGGATCAATGACGTAGAGTTTGATGAAATATTGGACGGGTCACATCTCGCGCAAATGCTATATGATAATTCAAATACCTTATTTCCCCTTTTTCTAAATACGGAAAGGCCTGATCGCATCGCAAGTGCATTGGCTGAAGGTAAAGTAGCCTTGTTAATCGATAGGTCATCCTCTGTACTTATTACTCCAACCATATTGTTGGAATACTTTGTCACCATGGAAGATTATGATATGCCTTGGATTCCGGCATCTGCTTTCCGTTTATTAAGGATATTCGCGGTCGCTTTTTCCATATTTGCAACTCCCATTTATGTAGCCGTGCTGACCTATCATTATGAACTGATTCCTATAGATTTGTTGGAAACGATCGTCTCTTCAAGGAACTTAATACCTTTTCAGCCTTTGATCGAAGCGTTATTCTTAGAGATTTCCATTGAGTTATTACGTGAAGCAGCAGCCAGGCTGCCAACTAAGGTAGGTCAGACATTAGGTATCGTCGGCGGTATCGTTATCGGTCAAGCGGCAGTTGTAGCTGGTCTGACCAGTAATATCTTATTAATCATCGTTGCCCTCTCGGCATTGGCATCATTTGTTACTCCTATTTATAAAATGGGGAATGCCATTCGGTTACTGCGCTTCCCCTTTTTAGTGGGGGCCCAAATCTGGGGGGGACTTGGCATTATCATAACGGCCGTGTTTTTGGTTACCCACCTTATCAAATTAACGTCAATGGGACACCCGTACCTTGAACCCATATATCCATTTCGCATCCAAGATTGGAAAGATAGCTTTGTTCGGCTTCCTTATAATCTTTTTAAATCCAGACCTGAAAATTTACATCCTGATGATATGTCCAGACAGCCAACGCCAAAAAAAGCGAAAATCAAAAAAAATGATTTTAATGAATGATTTAAATGAGGGTCCTATATGAACCAAGTAGAAGTTAATGAAATGTATAAGGTATCACCGTTCTATGTGTTTTTTTTAGTGCATTCCATGCAAATGGGAGTAGGCGTTTTAAGTTTTCAAAGAGTTTTAGCAAAGTCGGCGGGAACGGATGGCTGGATTTCGATACTACTTGCCGGACTGATCGTTCATATATTGATCTGGATCATATATAAAATATTAAGTATCGTCCCAGGTGATATCATTTCTGCCAATAATCATGCATTCGGAAAATGGATTGGGAATTTTTTCAGTCTATTATTCATTCTTTACTTTTTGATCCTTGGGATGGATATGATTATCAGCTATATAAATGTCATACATGTATGGATGTTTGCAGAGGTAGCTTCTTGGGCGTTTACAGTGGTTTTATTGCTTCTGATTTATTATATAAATACGGGAGGCTTCCGTACAATTACGGGAATTGCCTTTTTAAGCGTCATTTTGACTTACTGGATTTTCTTTGTCCTATTCTATGCCATGAAATACTCTGAATTCACCAATTTGCTCCCTATATTCGACCACAATCTATTGGATATACTGAAGGGAACCAGAAGTACTTCCTTAACTTTTCTTGGTTTTGAAATGATCCTGATGTTTTATCCGTTCATTAAAGATGCTAAAACTTCACAAAAATATGCTCATGGAGGTGCCTTAACAACAACCTTATTAACCGTATTCATTTATTTAGTTTCACTGATTTTTTATTCACAAAAACAGTTGGCAATGACTATATGGCCGACACTTACATTGACCAGCATTGTCGAATTGCCCTTTATTCAGCGATTTGAATATATAGAAATTTCTTGGTGGGCCATTTTTATCATACCCAACATGACCATCTACTTGTGGGCTGCCAGCAGGGGTATCAAGCGCATATTCAATGTTCAGCAAAAGTATCCATTATGGGCGATGTCCATTATTATCCTGCTCACCAATATATTTGTTTTTGATGAAGATTCCCTATATATATTGAATAAAATAATCAATCCATACGCCGTGCTCTTCCTTGGATTATATTTGCCTCTTCTTTTGGTCATCATTTATATAAAGAAAAGGAGGAAAAGTTTATGAGAAAATTCTTTCTTGTCATCTTGGCTTTTTCCCTCCTTTGCAGCTGTGCCCAGCCAAAAGTGGTTGATGAAGTCAATATGGCCCAAGCCATTGGCTACGATATACGAAAGGATAAAATAATCGAAGGAATGTTCGTCATCCCTATCTTCCAACAGGACAAGATGGGTATGTATCAAATCTTAACTGGAACATCGACGACAACGAGTGATGTTCAGGCCATCGTATCCAAAAAATCGGATAAGCCGGTGATGCTAGGACAGACACGCATCTTTTTATTTAGCGAGAAAATGGTACATGAAATAGGTATGACAGAACTGACCGATTATCTCTACCGTGAACCTCAAATTGGAAACAGGGTCTTTTTGGCAATCGTTGAAGGAAAGGTCAAGGATTTCATAAATACCAAACCACCAAATACGAATGTAAATATTGGAATCTTTTTATCTGACTTAGTCAATCAACAAATTGAAACTGGGAATGGACCGGATACAAACCTCCATCTTTTTTTAAGAAACTCCCTGGAAGATGGCGGAGATTCGTTTCTTCCTTTATTTAAAATAATTAATAAAGAAGTTGCAGTTTCAGGAGTGGCCTTGTTTCATGAAAATAAAATGGTCAGTAAAGTTCGAACGGATGATATGTTCATTTTCAAGACATTAGTTCAATTTCATAAACGGGGAATTTACAAGTTTAAATTAAACGACAAGCAGAAAAGTGATATCGTCGTGGAAAGTATTCGAAGCAGTTCAAATTATGAGGTATCCAACTCCGAGCGAAATCCGTCCATTACGATAAAGCTCAAAATTAAAGGACAAATTAAAGAATCAATGCGAAAGGACAATCTTACCAATAAAAAGATGATAAAAATAATTGAAAAGGAAATGCAAACTTCTTTAAACAGGCAGGCAAACCGTCTTATTAAAGATTTTCAGAAAAAAAACATTGACCCGATTGGCTTGAAGGCAAAATATCACGCCAAAAATAAAAAAATGACCTATGAACAATGGAGAAAGATCTATCCCATGATGGACATTAAAGTAGAAACCAAAGTTGACATCATCCAAACCGGGGTCTCTGAATAATCAAGAGGGCATACTATCGATGTCAATTGCCTGTTTATTAAGGCTCCTATGCCGCCAGTAAGTAACCATACTCTGTTCAATCTCTAAAATAGTCAAAGCTAGGTTATATCTCGACTTCCGTTAACATTTCCATTAAAAAGAGACAGGAATCCATTCCTGTCTCTCGTTCGTTATAATTAATCATGAAAATTCGTACCATCCGTCACTTCTTTAACAATGCCCGCATTGATGACAAAGTCCCCAAAATGCTCTCCTTGCTGACGTTCTTTCGCATAACGGGAAAGAAGTACACGCAACTCTTTTAAAATCTCTTCTTCACCGATGTTTTCACGGTACATTTTGCTTAGCCTGCTTCCATCAAATGCTGCACCGAGATACATATTATATTTGCCAGGTGCTTTACCTATAAAACCAATTTCTCCGAGTGCATGCCGGGCACAACCATTCGGGCAACCGGTCATTCTTATCGTGATTTCTTCGTTCCGCAGTCCGTTTTCATCAACGATGATCTCAATTTTATCAAGCAGAACCGGCAAATAACGCTCTGCTTCTGCCATTGCCAATCCGCATGTTGGAAGCGCCACGCATGCGATCGACCTGCGGCGGAGGGCTGAATGATGTGCACCATCCGTCAAACCGTATGTTTCAAGCAATTCTATGATCTTTTTCTTTTGCTGACTTGATACATCGGCAATGATCAGGTTTTGATTGGCGGTCAAACGGAAATCACCCGTATGGATTTTTGCGATTTCGCGCAAACCGGTCATCAGCTTGTAATCATTGATATCGGCGATTCGGCCACCCTCGACGAATAATGTAAAATGCCATTTTCCTTGCATGCCTTTTACCCAGCCATAGCGGTCACCATTATTATCAAAATGATATGTTCTCGCTTCCTCCAGCTTCCATCCTAACCGATTTTCAAGTTCAGCCTTTACCGCTTCGAGCCCAAGCCTGTCAACCGTATACTTGAACCGTGCATTTTTCCGGACGGAGCGGTTTCCGTAATCACGCTGAATTGTAATGATCTTCTCAGCCACATCCACTATTTTGTCTGGCTGGCAAAATCCAATTACTTTGGCTAGCTGGGGGTATGTCGCCTTATCACCGTGGGACATTCCCATACCGCCCCCGATCGCCACATTAAAACCAACGAGTTTTCCACTTTCAACAATTGCTATGAAGCCAAGGTCCTGGGAGTAAACATCAATGTCATTGGATGGAGGAACCGCAATGCCTATTTTAAACTTCCTTGGTAAATAAAGCGGTCCGTACATTGGTTCAACTTCTTCCAATTCAGGTGTACCGACGACTTTTTCTTCATCTAGCCAGATTTCATGGTACGCCCTTGTACGTGGCAATAAATAATCACTCAATTTTTTCGACCATTCATATACTTCCGAGTGGATTTCGGATTGAAATGGAATCGAATTACACATTACATTCCGGTTTACATCTCCGCATGCAGCAATTGTATCCAGCATGGACGCATGAATTTCCTGAATGGTTTTTTTCATATTCCATTTTAAAATACCGTGCATTTGAAATGTCTGTCTTGTTGTCAATTTCAATGTACCGTTACCGTATTTCTGAGCAAGGTCATCCATAACAAGCCATTGAGAAGGCTGTGCAACCCCGCCGGCCATCCGGACACGCAACATGAACTGATAGGCAGGCTCAAGTTTTTGTTTTTGACGTTCATTGCGCAAATCCCGGTCATCCTGCAAATAGCTGCCGTGATGTTTCATTAATCGATTGTCATCATCTGGAATACCGGCGCTGATCCGATCCTGCATAACTTCTCCAAGTGTTCCTCGCAAATAATCACTTTTTTCTTTAATTTGCTCAACATCACTAGGCAGGCCTTCTGGTGCTTTTAATAGTGGGTTCACCATGTCGTTATCTCCTTTTCATCCAAATTTCAGTAAACATCACGCTGATAACGTTTAGTCTGTTGCATATCGTCAAGATAAGCTTGCGCAGCAGCATGGCTCATCTGACCTTCTTTTTCTATGATCTCAATTAGCGTATTATGGACGTCATGTGCCATGTTTTTCTCATCGCCGCAAATGTAAACCGCTGCCCCTTGTTGAAGCCATTCGTATAATTCCCTGCTGTGCTCCAGCATCCGGTTTTGAACATACACTTTTTCATCCGCATCACGAGAAAAGGCAACATCCATTTTCGTAAGTACACCTGTTTTCAACCACTGTTGCCACTCAGTCTGATATAGGAAATCCGTCACGAAATGCTGATCGCCGAAAAAGAGCCACGTTTTCCCGTTCGCTTCCGTTTCTTCGCGATCCTGGATGAAGGATCTGAACGGAGCAATGCCCGTTCCAGGTCCAACCATGATAATGGGCGTGTCTGGGTTCTTAGGCTGCTTAAAGTTCTGGTTATGCTGGATGTATACAGGCAGCATGTCCCCGGGCTGTATTCGGTCCGCACATAAAATGGAGCAGACACCTTTTCTTTGACGACCGTGACTTTCATACCGGACAGCACCGATTGTCAAATGCACTTCATCCGGATATGCGGATAAGCTATTCGCAATTGAATATAGTCGGGCAGGCATTTTCCGGAGTATGGATACGAACTCTTGCGCCGATTCACCCCATGAGCCATAATCACGGATAAAATCAAGCAAATCACGGCCTTCACGATATTCATTCAGTCTCTCTTCATTACCAGGTAATAAAAGTTCCTTTAAATCCTCGTTACCTGAAAGCTGGGCCGCTCGCTCAAGGAGAGATTTTGTTAAAACCGTAATTTCAAAATCGGAGATGAGTGATTCCCTTAGCCGACGAAGTTCTCCCTGCTTATTGACCTTCACGGTTTCTTCAGGGTCCAAATTGAGTTCCAAAAGAAGTTTATCCACTAAATCCGAATCATTTTTCGGATAAATACCAAGGCTGTCACCAGGTTCGAATGTAAGGCCAGAGCCTTCAAGTGATAACTCGAGATGATGTGTCTCTTTATTAGAGCCACGGCCGTTCAAGTTTATATTTTCCAGTACTTCCGCTTTAAACGGATTTGTCCTGGAATAAGTGTGTTCACCTGCTGAAGGTATCGCTACGGGAACTGCAGCAACGGTACTGCCTTGCCCTTCACTTAAACTGGAAATGACTCCTTCCAGCCATTCGCAAGCAGGCTCATCATAATCAAGGTCACAGTCCATTCGCGGAAATAGTCGTGTCCCGCCAAGTTCCTCCAAGCGTTTATCGAATTGTTTTCCCGTTTCACAGAAAAACTCATACGAGCTGTCCCCTAGCGCCAATACTGAAAAGCGGAGACCTTCAAGGCTTGGTGCCCTTCTGCCATGGAGGTACTCATGGAAGGAAAGCGTATTATCCGGCGGATCACCTTCCCCATGCGTGCTTACGGCAATAAGAAGATTTTTGACTTTTTTCAAGTTGTTTACTTTAAAGTCACTCATGGATGAAATGGTAACCTGAAAGCCATTACCCTCAAGCTTTCTCGCCGCATTTTCCGCCAGCCCTTGAGCATTCCCTGTCTGTGAACCATAAAGAATGGTAACATCTTTTGATACTGTCTGCCCGCTGCCTTGAGCCTCCATTACCGGGGCATCGGCTGTTCCAATATTCGAAACTGATAAAGATGCGGTCAGATAACCGCTCAACCAAATTTTTTGTGTTTCTGTCAAACTAGGCAGAAGACTGTTAAGAAGCTCTGCCTGTTCATGATTAAAGGGACTGTTCATTACCTGAAGTTGCACCATTTCCACCTCACAAAAGAATATAAACTTATCTTAATTGACTCTTATATACAACGAGCGGATTTAATATTTATTCCCATCCATTTAATTAACTCGTTTACTCCTATAGACCAAGTCGGTTTTAACTGCAAAAAAAATCAGAAAGTACAGTACAGTTCATACAGGAAGGGAACACTTTTTCAAACCACGATACAAATAAAATAAAAAATAAGGTTATAAAGGACGATAGCCTTGCCCCGCTTGAACTCTTCCTAAAATAAGTTTCTCATTAAACTTTACTGGAATGTACATCATTAGTAAAATATATATAATTTATTGAAACTATTAAGAATATTAATAATAAGGAGGAATTCCTATGTACTATGATGCTTTAAAAACATTTGTAACCCTTGTAGAAGTCAAGAATTTTACAAAAACAGCAGAAATCCTTCTTATGTCGCAACCAAGTGTTAGTTTGCACATAAAAAAATTAGAAGAAGAGTTCCAAACCAAACTATTTCTCCGCTCTCCTAAATTCCTAAAAGTCACCTCAACAGGTGAAATTCTTTACGATCGGGCTAAACAAATGATCACAATCTATGAGCAGACCCGAGAGGACATTCAGGAACATGATAAGTCCATAAAAGGCGAATTAAAGATAGGGGCAAGTTTTACAATAGGAGAGTATATCCTCCCTTCGTTACTCATTGACCTTCAAAAGGACTATCCTGAGCTTGAACTTCAAGTTGTAATTGGAAACACCGAAGAAATCGTTCAAGCCGTTCGGCTATACAAAGTGGATATTGGTTTAATCGAAGGTCAAACTAATGAAAAAGAGCTTTCCGTACACCCCTTTATGCAAGATGAGCTATTCGTTGTTTCTTCAAATGGTCATGAACTTGCTTATAAAGACGAAGTGGCGATTACTGATTTACATGACCAAGCATGGGTAACCAGGGAAGTTGGATCTGGTACACGTGAGTACCTTAACCACGTCATACGCACTAATGGTTTGAAAATTAAATCGATACTGACAATAAGCAGCAATCAAGGAATTAAAGAAACACTTATAAAAAACGGCACAGGGCTGGCTCTCCTTTCCCAAAGTGTCATTGAAAGGGATGTACAAAATAAAATCCTTTCTATAATTCAATTAAAAAATGAATCCTTTAATAGAACACTTTCATACGTTTATTCACCGATTATGGAAGATAAAAAGAATGTTAAAACTTTTATAACTGAATTAAACAAAAAATGGCCAATGAAAGCAAAGCCGATAGTTTGATCATAGCGAAAGATACAGTCTTATGAATGAAGTACATGCTGGGGAACCTTATGAAGGAAATCGTTTTAGTGGTTGCTTGTGTACTCTGTTTGCATTTACAGTCCTTAATGACCGGCTAAATAATTGGATATGTGCAGCTAAATAGCAGTGCGCATTGTCATACTGCTTGTTCAGCTCCGAACGATTTTCATGCAAATGTTTGGTTGATAGTTTTAAAGTCGCGACTGAGAGTTCCGGTGGTAACAGATGGTTAATGGAGGATCAGACGGAGGTGGACTGTATCCGCTTCCTAACATAACAAAATGATAATGTTATTATCTAAATAGCTGTAATATACATATAAATCGCTACTGATTTACTATATAGATTTTATTAAAAACAAAAAAGAGCGCTTTAATCTATAATAGTCATAGATAAAGCACTCTTTTTCATTATTTTATTTTAAATTTTGTACTTCTGTTAACACACCGTCTAACTCTGTTGCTGCTTTGTCTAGCGTTTTTGCATCAAGTGGTTCAACCTTTGCTCCAGCTTCAATTGTATGAAGTGGCGTTTCTACCTTTTCATATAAATCAGGACTTTTCTCTTTTACTGAGTCCTCAAATACTTGCCATTTCTCCTCTAATTCCTCTCCACTATCTTTTACTTTCGCAGCATCTTTTGCTGTAAGTTGTGTTTTCATATCAGCAAGTACTTGTTTCATGTCTTGTGCACCGTCAGCAATTGAAACTGCTGCTTTTGAATTCGATGTTTCTTCCGTTTTTGGAGCTTCTTTCTTTGTTTCTTCTTTTGTTCCGCACGCTGCTAATGTTAAGGACGTTGCTAAGATGATTGGTACAATAAGTTTTTTAGATCGCATGTTTTGTTTCCTCCTGATTTGTCTGTTGTAATTTTGTTCTTTTATCCTTTTTTTTGTTCAATATCATTGCGACAATTGCCACTATAAGTAGAATGATTTGTGGAATTACACCCTCCCATGTTGAATAAATCGCAAAGAAATCTATAGTAGGGATTGGAGCTTGTGTAGCTGGTAATAGTCCAGCAAGTTGTAGCCCGTGAATGCCCATACCTGCAAATTTGAAGCATAGGTAAAACATTAGAATACTGGATACTAGGAAAAATGGGCGCATTGGGATCTTCAATCCTACTTTTAATATTAAGTAAGAAAGTACAATCAATAGTACTAATCCAATAGCTATCCCTGTTAAAAGTGTTGATACTTTAATGGATGCAGCCATCCCGATAAAGAATAACACGGTTTCTGTTCCTTCCCGGAAAACAGCAAGGAAAGAAAGAATAGCTAACGACCATAGACTCCCTTTATCAATGGCCTTTGTACTTTGAGTCTGAATGTATCGTTGCCATTCCGCCGTACTTGATTTACTGTGAAGCCAATAACTCATGTACAGAAGCATCATTGAAGCAAAGACTCCGGTCCAGCCAGCAATTAAGAAGTTATTACTCCCAAATGCACCGGCAGAAAACAACATGTTTACGATTACGCCTAAGATAATGCTTACTCCTAAACCTGATCCAACGCCGATCCAAATCCATCTACTCTTATCTGCATGACCAGCCTTTTTCAAAAAACCTAAAAGTGCTACTACAACAAGTAAACCTTCTAAACCTTCACGCAAAAGGATAGTTGTAGCATCTAACATGTTGTAACTTGTTTTAGATGCAAGCGGAGAAAGATAATCACGCATTCCTTCAATTGTTTTTTTAGCTCCCTTTACGTCGGGGGTCTTTGAAGTAAGCATTGCATACGAAGTTACCATGTCCCTTTCAGCGTTTGTATAGATTTTAGAAGACTGTGTTAATACTACGCTTTCTATATCCAGCCATGAGGTACGAAACTGCTCAATATCAGCTTTTGCACCTTTCACATCATTATGATCCAATTTAGAAAGTGACTGATTTAATAACACAATCAAATCGGCTACATTCCCCTGATTTTCCCCCGTATCTTCAGTTTTTGCGACGGTATGAGGGAATTTTCCTGCAATGAACTTTTCATTGGTTTGCTTTAATTTGTTGAGGGAATTTTCCAGACTCCTTTTTTTCACAGGTTGTTGGGCTAAAGCAAACTGTACTTGCCCCATCCCGTCTTCTATTTCACGGTAGGCATCTTGAGACTCGTCTTTCACTCCACTTTCAATCGACATCCATGTAGATGAAAATGATTCGTATTGTTTTTTAGCCTCTTCCATTTTCCCGTTTTGTACAGAATACATTGCTTCAATAATGTTTTTGTTTGCACCTTGTAAGTCATTTTCTGCACTTGCTGCAAAACTACGAAACGGGAATGCCATCATTGCAACTACCAAAATAATTATGTATAGACTGGTTCTACCTTTCATTATTTTCCCTCTTCCCCAAAGAAATAAATTAGCCATTAAATGTCTAAACCGAAAATGAAAATCATTATCATTTATTGATTCTTTAAGATTATAAATTCTTTTTATCTGTTACGTCAATAACAAATTATTACATTAAATATAGCTATCTGAAAAAGGGATATATTTGGATATCAACACTAGAAACATGAACGTAGATAAAGACTTGTATTGGTCCTAACTTAAAGCTGTATTAGCGTCTTATGGCCATAAATCTAAGAACAGTGACAAAAAAGACCGCCTATACCAGCGATCTTTCGAGTGTTCTAAAAACTAAACTGCATCTTTCAGCACTTTCGTTTTGTTAGCAAATAGTTTGTCTTTAAGAGATGCCATCAACAGACCATCCACTCCAAATCTTCCTGCATTTAAAGCAGAAACAAGAATGAACATAGATAATAAAATTAGTTGTGTGTTGGTACTTGTCGAACCACTAAACAAATAAGAAAAATTCATAACAAGGCCAAAGAATACGGCTGTTTTAGTAAAGCAACCTATCAATAAACCTATCCCGACTAGTAATTCTCCCCAAGGTACAAATGTGTTAAATAGTTCTACATGAGGAATGGCTAGGTTTTCTAGAAAGACAACCCACCATCCCTGGACCGCCGGATGCTCTCCAGTTGCTTGTGCTAATGCTCCATTCAAGAAACCGGAAGCATCAAACTGTCCGCCTGCTATTTTCTCCCATCCAGCCCTTAACCATGTATATCCAAGATATACACGTAACACTGCCAAAAGTATTGAGACTTTCTGGTTTTGTCTTAAAACATCAATAAACATGTTGTTTCCTCCAATAAGTAATAAAAAATATAATTTCCAAAATTATAATAACACAATTGAAAACGAATATCATTATCACTTTTAAAAAGATTTGTAAAAAAACTCCCGTAGTAAATTTAAAAAACATCCTCTATGTTAATAACCGAGGATTAAAGGCCTTATAATGTTTAATTCTAAACCCTTTTTCTATTCATACCTTCTTAAAAACCGTTCGCAAATGTGTACTTTTGCGAACGGGTGATTGATGGCTAGTTTGAACAGCACTAATCTTGGTCTAGACGAAAAAACGGAAATATCGCACGAAGATTCATTTTTGGAAAATAAAACTCCGTAGTTTCTAAGCATAAGATCTTTGGAGAACTCATATCTTATGCAACTAATGCATCCGTTAGTTGAAAAGAGTGAAAGTTTTTGAGAATAATTTCTCCCACTCATTTAAATAAAGTTTATCAGATTTTTCAATCTCTTTTTATGGATCTAAGCTTTTATACTTCCATGAAAAGAGTGCAAGAGCTAAGATGCCTACAGCAAACGTACTTAGTACCTTTATACCTGACCATCCAAGACTTCCGGCCTTGCTGAAACCATAAAGTAATGCACCGAAACCAATTGTAAAGTGGTTACATAAGGATATGTTTTACACCGCAATTTCTCGCTAAGAGGTTGAAATATACTTTTTAAATTGAGGAATAAAGAATTTTGAATAAAAGGTAAGCAAGTAAAAAGAGGATGAAAATTAAAGAAGCTGTTCTATTTAATTAGTAAGCCTGCCCTTAATCAATTAGATTATAATATTTATTGGATGAGAAGGGTTTTGAGATTTTTTTAAGCATCATTAATAAATTCAAGGAAATACACAAACAAAGAACCCGTTGGAAGAATTCCTTCTTAACGAGTTCTTTTATTTCTTGGCTGTTTTCACATACTTTGTTGCTATTTACCAGGTAGTGAGTTGTGGTTGATTTCCCCTCCAGATGCTCGCTTTCCGCGGGGCGGGCGGTGAGCCTCCTCGGCGTAAACGCCTGTGGGGTCTCACCTGTCCCGCTGCTCCCATCAACCTTAAATAGTTTCGTTTTAAAAACAACAATCTTTACGAAAAGAGCCTATTTCTTTATATAAACTCTGTTTACATAAAATCAACTATCAGAAGTACGCCAAAGAACCAAATCCTTATGTATTTAAAGGTTTGGCTCTTGTCTGTTTTTTATCGATTATGCATGATTTTATACATCGTAGATAAATCAACATTTTTGGCTTCTTAAGAAATCTGGCACCATTAGATTGGAAACCACATGGACATGGTGGTTTCCAAACTGTCCTGGTTGGTCAACATCCGGATGTTCATCCGCCTAGATTAGGGTAACTTCATCATATTTTTGATTCCAAATAAGAAAATGAAACTAAGTCAACGCTGCAATCTCCACCTTGAACTACAATTCTTTCAGGATGAGTGTTTCTCTAAAATATCTTTGGCAGATTGAATTTGTTCAAGAAAATTTCTTTTCCAAAAATATTTTCTTTCACCTGGAAATCTGAGTTACGCTCCCTTCAAACTCATTTACGAGATTTTTGGCTATCTTTTCCACTGCTGGGGAGAAGACGATCTCCTCGTGCGGCCCTGGAACCGAATGTTTATTCACTTTCCCCTGTAATAACGGCTTCCAATCCGTGAACAACTCTCTGCCTTCTTCAGCACTGAAGTAGATGACCTCCCCAAAATATGGCGTTAAAATATGTTCTGCCATTAAATTTAGACACTTCCTGTGAGCATCGGTAATCTGCTTTAGACTCGTAAGATCCGCATCGGGCCGGAGCACTCCTTCCGCGATCAACTGATCAACAAGCATGTCCTGTTGATGGACGAGCTCTTCTTCCTGCTTCACTAGCTCTAAATGGTTGAAATGCTCCAATATATAAGATAGCATTTCATCCTCAGTCTTGTAATCCTGTTCTGAAGGCACCTTGGTATCCATGAGTACCAACACCTCAACTTCTTCTCCCTGGTTCCGTAGCATAGTTGCGATTTCATAGGCGATGGCACCGCCAAGAGACCATCCTCCCAGACGATACGGCCCCTCTGGCTGAGCGCGCTTCATTTCCTCGATGTAGAGTTGAACTACTTCCGATAAAGTCAACCCGTTCATTCCTTCTTTCTCTACGAGAGGATTCTGTAGACCATAAAATGAGCAGTGATCCTTGAGTAACCTTGCTAGCTGAATGTAACAGAATACATTACCCAAAAACGGATGAACACAGAAGAAAGGTCTTTTCTCTGATTCTTGTAGTGGAACCAGAACCGATAACGATTTTGCCATACCATGATTCTCACGGATGAGATAAGCGATCCCTTCCACTGTCGGGTTCTTAATCAGTGCGGACACCTTAATCTCTTTTCCAAATTTCTCTCTGACCTTTGAAATCAATTTGATTACAAGGAGAGAGTGACCCCCTAAATTGAAGAAATCATCGTTTACATGGACATCTTCTATCTGTAGCAAATCCTGCCAGATCGTAATCAGCTGATACTCGATTTCATCCCGTGGGATGATTGGTGTAGAAAAGGTACTTTCTCTTTGAATCGTTAAGCTGTTCAGTGCCTTTCGATCAACCTTCCCATTTGTTGTAAGCGGAATCGCGTCTACCTTAATAAAGTGTGCAGGAACCATATAATTCGGTACTTGTCTCTTGAGATGCTCACGCCATTCATGCATACTTCCTTCACCCACCACATAGGCAACCAATCTCTGATCTCCTGGTTGGTCCTCTCTTATCAAGACTACTGCCTCTTTCACCGATGGATGACTTTCTAAATTCGCTTCAATCTCTCCAAGCTCAATCCGGAAGCCACGGATTTTCACTTGATTATCGAATCTTCCCAGATAATCCAAATGGCCATCAGCTAAATAGCGGACTAGATCTCCCGTCCGGTATAACCGTTCCCCTTCATTAAATGGATGAGGAATAAAACGTTCGGACGTTAACTCTGGACGATTCAAGTATCCTCTCGCTAGGCCTGCTCCGCCGATATAAAGTTCACCCGTTACACCAACTGGAACAGGTAACAAATTCTCATCCAATACATAGGCTTGAACGTTCGGCAACGGACGCCCAATGGTTACCCGCCTACTCTCTTTTTTGATACGATAGCACGTCGCATCGACAGTACATTCCGTAGGACCATACACGTTATAAAAATGGACCTTGTCAGCCTCTACTAATTGTTCCCACAGTGACGGTACAATTGCTTCGCCACCGACCAGTACCTTGCTTGGAACATGAACACCATCGTTTGTTTCTAACAACCCGCCATCTATGAGTAATTGGAGTAATGAAGGGGTCGTATCGAACATTTCCAACTTATTTTCCCGGATATAGGTTACAAACTGTTGGGGATCACTGCGAACTTCGTTCGGAATAATATACAAGCTTGAACCATACAAAAGCATTTGTAATTGTTTAACGGATGAATCAAAGGCGATTGAGGCATTTAGACCAACGCGCATGTTAACAGGTGTCTCATGCGAAAAAACCTCTTTCTGTAAACCACAGGATAGATTTAATACCGAATGATGCTGCACCAACACCCCTTTTGGATTCCCGGTCGAACCTGAAGTGTAGATAACATACGCCAAGTTTTCTCCTGTCACTTTACATATTGGTGAAAGCGTGTTTTCTTGCGAAATCATTGCTTGATCCCGGTCCAAACAAACTGTTTCAACTTCTTCAGGTATCCAACCTTGCGATACTTCGTTCGTAACCAATACTTGAATCCCTGTGTCCTCCAGAATATATCGCAGGTGACTTTCTGGATACGATGGATCCAACGGAACATAAGCTGCTCCAGCTTTCAAGATTCCCATGAGACCGACAATCATCTCAACTGAACGTTGGAAACAAAGCCCGACCAATGATTCGGTCCCAACCCCACATTTTTGGAGATAATGGGCCAATTGGTTTGCTTTTTCATTCAGCTCTCGATACGTCAACTGATGATTTTCATCCACTACCGCCACCGTGTCAGGTGTACGATCCACTTGATCTTCAAACAGTTTGTGGATCACACTCTCACGTGGATATGCTGCTGCATTATCATTCCATTCTTCCAGTAGTTGTTTCTGTTCTATTTCCGTAACATACACCAGCTCCGACAGAGTTTGATCAACGTTCTCGATCATTTGCTTTAACACCTGGCTTAAATGACCCAGCATCCGTTCAATGGTTAGGCCATTAAACTTGCTACGATCATACTTCAACTTTAACGACAACTGACTTCCTGGAACAACTGTCAATCCCAATGGATAATGAGTTTGCTCTACTCCTTCCAGCTCACCAATTTCTAGATTTCCTGAAGACTCCCCTTTCACTGGGTAGTTTTCAAACACATACAAGCTATGGAACAGCGGGGTTCCTCTAGGAACTTCACTCCATCCTTGAATCTCTGTCAAAGAAGCATATTCATATTGTCTTCTTTCTATCTCTTCCTCTTGTATCTTCTGCAACCAATCCATTACTTTTATATCATCTATCAACTGAATTCGCGTCGGTGATGTGGTAATAAAAGGACCTACAATGTTTTCAACATCAATAATCTCCGTAGGGCGTCCTGAGCTAGTTACACCATAGACAATGTCATCTTCTCCACTATACTGGCTCATGAGATACGCCCACGCACCTTGAATTACGGTATTCAAAGTGAGCCTATTGCGCTTGGCCCAGTTTTGTAACGCTTGGGTTTGCTCTTCTGATAAATAAGTTACCTTCCCTGTGTAACCTTTTTCTTGCTCCTTACTTTCTAACCCAAGCAGGGTTGGCGCTGTAAAGCCTCTGAGTTTCTCTCTCCAGAATTGTTCCGCTTGCTCCTGATCCTGCTCTTTCAGCCATTGAATATATTTCTTGAATGGCGGTGACTTAGGTAAATCCACAGCCTCTCCTTTTATCCTCTTCTGATACACTGTAAGCAATTCGTTAAAGACCAGTGGCAGGCTCCATCCATCCAACAAAATATGGTGATGCGTCCAAACAACCCGATATTCTTCCTCCGCTTCTTGAATGACAGTCACCCGCATCAGTGGCGCTTCATCAAAAAGAAAGGCTTGTTTTCGATCCGTCGCCAAAAAGGCTTTTCGTTTCTCCTCTTTTTCTTCAGCAGACAGCGCACGCCAATCCACTTCATTCAGCTTAAATGGGATATGTGCATACACCACTTGTAAAGGATTTTCAATCTCATCCCACACAAATGCCGAACGAAAGATCTCATGCCGCTGGATCGTCGATTTCCACGCCTGCTCGAAAGTAAGGATATCCAATTTCCCTTTAAACAGGAAACTTAATTGCACCATATACGGCGCGGAATGTTCATCCCCTTGATCATGCAGCGTATGAAAGATCATGCCTTCCTGCAAAGGTGATAGCGGATACAGGTCGATAATCGGATAATTCTTTCCACGATTCATCTTAAATAGTACTTTGTTCAAATCTGCTGGGGTGAGATTTGCGATCGCAAAATCCGAAACGGTCAGCGTAGATTCTCCACCCGAAGAATGAATCAATCCACTCAGTTGATGGAGCATATTCTCTGCAACACTTTGAATGGTCGACTTCGCAAACTGTCCAACATTGTACACCCAAGTGAAATGAAGTTTTCCATCGGTTACAATCCCGATTACATCGATCAAATGTGATCGCTTGGAACCAGGAGCATGATCTAAGCGCGTAAACCCGGTCTCCGGAGCAAACATTGCATCGTCAGAGAACATTTGGTCAAATTGTCCAAGATAGTTAAAACTAATGGACGGAGTGATTCGAGACTGGAATCGCTCACGCATCGCTGGATTCAAGTACCGCAAAATCCCATAGTCAACGCCCTTATTAGGAATTTGGCGCACTTGTTCTTTGACTGCTTTTAATGCTGCGGTGGGCGTGTTAGCACCTGTAATATTCAAGTGAACAGGATAGATACTTGTAAACCATCCCACGGTTCTTGATAGGTCAACGTCTTCGATGATCTCTTCCCGGCCATGACCCTCCAAATCCACGGTCAGCGTCGTATGACCTGTCCATGCTGCCGTAGCCTGTACCAATGCTGTCAATAGCACTTCATTGATTTGGACACGATGAGTGCTTGAAATCTCTTGCAATAACGCACGGGTCTCTTTCTCATCCAGCACCACGGTAATCTCCTCGGTTCCTGTGTTTGCTGGAACTTCGAGGGTGGTATCCATTGGTAGCATAGCCACTTCTTGTTCGGATTGCTGCTCCCAGTAATCACGCACTTCTTGCACAATCCCAGCTTCAGCGTAATGATGCAATTTCTCCGACCACGCTTTAAAGGATGTACTCTTTGTAGGTAATTGGATCATCTGAGCATGGCTCGCTTGATTATACGCCGTTTGCAGATCCTCCAGTAAAATCCGCCAAGAAACACCATCCACTGCTAAGTGATGAATCACCCAGAATAATCGGCCGGCTCTCTTCTCGCCTTCATCAAAATACACCATTCTCATTAGCGGTCCTGCGTGTAAGTGTACGCTTGCTTGTGCAGTGTCAATCTCCGCTTGAATTACTTGATGCCATTCTGCTTGTGGCACTTCTTCTAATGAAATCACGGTCAGCGTCGATTGTTCTTCAATTCCTTCATTCCGCTGTTTCCAAGCTCCATCCGGTAAACGTTCATATCTTAAACGCAAGGCATCATGGTGAATCAGAAGGTTACGCACAGCTTTCTCCAGTAATGCTATATCCAGTCGCTCTTTTGTTCTAAAAAACATGGATTGGTTCCAATGGTGTGGGTTGGGATGATTTTGTTCAAAAAACCATTGCTGAATAGGTGTAAGAATCAGGTCTCCAGTTACAACTCCTTGCTCCGCTTGTACACCCTGCTCTTCTTTGACTACTTGCGCCAACTCGGCAATCGTTTGGTGTTCAAACATTTGCTTCGGTGTCAATTGCAAACCTACTTGCTTCGCGCGGGAGACAATCTGAATGCTGAGAATCGAGTCTCCACCGATTTCAAAAAAGTTTTCATGAATGCCAATCGTTTTTGTACCTAACACACGTCCCCAAATCACCGTAAGTATTTGTTCACGCTCATTTCTTGGAGCCACGTAGCCTCCTTCTGTCCCTTGACGATCTGGCACAGGCAAAGATTTCCGGTCAATCTTTCCATTTAGGGTCAGTGGTAACTCTTCCATCTCGACAAAGTAGGCGGGAACCATATGGGTTGGCAGTTTTGCTTTGAGATACTCGCGCCATTCTTCTTTACGCCCTTCACCCACTACATAGGCTACAAATCGTTTATCTCCTGGCTGATCTTCCCTCACCATCACAACGGCCTCTTTTACCGAGTGATGTTCCTGTAAGGTTGCCTCAATTTCCCCAAGCTCAATCCGGAATCCTCGAATTTTTACTTGGTTATCCATTCTTCCTAGATAATCCAAGTTACCATCAGGAAGGTACCTCACGAGATCTCCTGTTCGATATAGCCTCTCTCCTTCTTTGAATGGATGAGGAATAAAACGTTCGGACGTTAACTCTGGACGATTCAAGTATCCTCTCGCTAGGCCTGCTCCACCGATATAAAGTTCACCCGTTACACCAACTGGAACAGGTAACAAATTCTCATCCAATACATAGGCTTGAACGTTCGGCAACGGACGCCCAATGGTAACCCGCTTACTCTCTTTTTTGATACGATAGCATGTCGCATCGACAGTACATTCCGTAGGACCATACACGTTATAAAAATGGACCTTGTCAGCATCTACTAATTGTTCCCACAGTGACGGTACAATTGATTCGCCACCGACCAGTACCTTGCTTGGAACATGAACACCATCGTTTGTTTCTAACAACCCGCCATCTATGAGTAATTGGAGTAATGAAGGGGTCGTATCGAACATTTCCAACTTATTCTCTCGAATATAAGATACAAACTGTTGAGGATCACTGCGAACTTCGTTTGAAATAATATACAAACTAGAACCATACAAAAGCATTTGTAATTGTTTAACGGATGAATCAAAGGCGATTGAGGCATTTAGACCAACGCGCATGTTAACAGGTGTCTTATGCGAAAAAACCTCTTTCTGTAAACCATAGGATAGATTTAATACCGAATGATGCTGTACCAAAACCCCTTTTGGATTCCCGGTCGAACCCGAAGTATAGATCACATATGCCAAGTTTTCTCCTGTCACTTTACATATTGGTGAAAGGGTGCTTTCTCGCGAGATCATCGCTTGATCCCGATCCAAACAAACTGCTTCGACTTCTTCAGGTATCCACCCTTCTAATGCTTCGTTCGTGACCAATACTTGAATCCCTGTATCCTCCAGAATATATCGCAGGCGACTTTCTGGATACGATGGATCCAACGGAACATAGGCTGCCCCAGCTTTCCAGATTCCCATGAGACCGACAATCATCTCAACTGAACGTTGGAAGCAAAGCCCTACCAATGCCTCCTCCCCAATCCCACATTTCTGGAGATAATGGGCTAATTGGTTTGCTTTCTCATTCAGCTCTCGATACGTCAACTGCTGATTTTCATCCACCACCGCCACGGTGTCAGGTGTACGATCCACTTGATCTTCAAACAGTTTATGGATTACACTCTCACTTGGGTACGCTACAGCATTATCATTCCACTCTACTAGCAGCTGCTGCTCCATTTCCGATAGCATCGTCAACTTCGTCAGTGATTTATCAGGATGTTCCACGATTTCATTCAACCAGTTTTCAAAATGCTCAGCCATGCGTCTGATAGTTACAACGTCAAATAAATCAGTCTTATAGACAAAAGAAAGGACCAAACCCTCTTCCACCTCTAGGGCGCTTAAACTCAAATCAAACTTGGCGATCGAAGCATGAATTTCCATCGCTTCTAAACTTCTTCCATGAAGCTCTGGTAGCTCTTGTTTCGTGTTTTGCATGGTAAACATGGTTTGGAAGATCGGAGAATGACTTATACTTCGCTCGGGTTGTATGACTTCTACAATCTTTTCAAACGGAACATCTTGGTACTCATACGCCTTCAATGCTTTTGTCCGTACCTGAGACAACAACTCTTGGAATGTTGGTGCGCCACTCAGATCAGCCCGATAAACCAACGTGTTGACGAAGAAACCAATCAATTCTTCAATCTCGCGATAATTCCGATTTGCAATCGGGCTTCCGACAAGAATATCCGATTGTCCTGTATAACGCGAGAGGAAGCTTTGATACGATGCCAGTAAGGTCATGAAGAGCGTCGATCCTTCTTGACGGCTAAGTTCATTCAATTTGTCGCGTAACGCGCGTGACAGCAACACAGTGTGTGTCGATCCGCTATGTTTTTGCACCGCAGGACGAGGACGATCCATCGGCAACATTAAGACTGGTAATTCGCCAGACAGCTCTTCCTTCCAATATGCAAGCTGCTGATCAAGTACTTCTTCTTTTAACCATTCCCTTTGCCATTGGGCAAAGTCAGCATATTGTACCGGTAATGGTGCGAGTTCTGCTGGTTTGCCGCCAACCGCATCTTCATAGAATGCCATCCATTCTTGGAGCAAGATTTCCATCGACCAGCCATCCGAGATAATATGATGCATCATACAAAGAAGAATCCATTCTTCTTCAGCGATTTGCATGATTTGCCCACGAATCAACGGACCTTGTCCTAAGTCAAATGGCGCTTCGACTTCGTTTTGGATCCATTGTTCCATTTCTCTTTCTCGCTCTTCCGGAGAAAGCGTAGTTAGATCCATTTTGGGAAGGGGCCGGAGAGCATACGGTTGAATCTGCTGCACAGGATGACCATCCACTTCATGGAACACAGTCCGCAAAGATTCATGACGCTCTATCAGCTGATTCCATCCCGTCTCCAATGCTTCGGGTACCCAATTCCCTGTAAGACGGCAAACCATCGGCATATTATATAGTGCACTATTGGGCGTGAATTGGTCGATGAACCACAGGCGCTGTTGGGCATAAGAGAGCGGAATGGCTTCTCCCCGTTCCATCGGTATAAGCGATGGAATCTCTCGTTTTTTGTCTCCTTTACACAATTGGTCCAGTCGCTTCGCCAACGCCTCCACCGTTGTATGCTCAAACAGTTCACGCACTAGCAGTTCGATTTGTAATGCTTCTTTTAACCGGGAGACAACTTGCGTAGCAAGTAGCGAGTGTCCACCTCGCTCGAAGAACGAATCCTGAAAACCAATATTTTCTATTTCCAGTACTTGACTCCATACCGAAGCGATGAGCTCTTCCATCAGAGTTCTTGGGTATACGGTATTTTCAGTAGATGGTTCATCAGGCATAGGTAATGCTTTCAAATCGAGTTTTCCATTCGGTGTGAGTGGTAAAAATGCCATCTCGACAAAGTGTGCCGGAACCATGTAATTCGGTAAATGTGTTAGCAGATGCTCCCGCCATTCATGAACACTTCCTTCACCAACTACATAAGCTACCAATCGCTTGTCTCCTGGATGATCCTCTCTCACCAGGACAACAGCTTCCTTCACAGACAAATGCGCCTGCAGCGTTGCTTCAACTTCTCCCAGTTCAATCCGGAAACCACGAATTTTTACTTGGTCATCCATACGACCATGGAATTGGAGATCACCTCCAGGAAGATAACTTGCTTTGTCCCCGGTGTAATAGAGACGTTCCCCTGACTTGAACGGATGCAGAATGAATTTTTCCTCTGTGAGTTCCGGACGATTGGCATAGCCGCGAGCAAGGCTCTTTCCTCCGATATAGAGATCTCCAATCACACCCACCGGCACCGGCTGAAGGTGAGAATCTAACACGTAAACTTCTGTATTCGCAATCGGCCGACCAATAGACGGAGTACCTGTTGACATTCCTACAGGCACGTAACAATCAGTGGCAACGACGGTATTTTCCGATGGACCATACTGATTAATCACTGCAAAAGGGATTTGTTCAGATGGATACTGTGTTAACTGATCTCCTCCCGTAATGATAAAACGGAGATCCGTCTTCTCTGGCCAAGATAATTTCAAGAGTCTTTCGAGTATAGGTGTAGGCGCAAAGCTAGCCGTGATCCGTGAATCAATGAGCCAATCTCTTAGAGCCTCTGGATTGATCCGCAACTCTTCTGTTGATAGGTATAGTGCTGCACCAGCAGTGAGATAAGGCCATATCTCCTGGACAGCTGAGTCAAAGGCAATCCCCGCAATCTGAGTCGCACGATCCTGTGCTGTAATTTGGTATACCGCTTGATGCCAAGAAACCATATTCATCAATGACCGATATTCGACCATGACACCCTTTGGCTTTCCTGTGGAGCCAGAGGTGTAGACGATATATGCTAAATGCTCGGGTTTCACCCGCCGCTTCGGTGCGATCAAGCTTTCATCTGTCATTTCTTCTAATCTCACCGTTTCGACCTGTTCTGAAAGGCTTTCTTGCGCTGCTGTCGTCACCACGATTTGGATCCCTGCATCTTCAATCATGTATTGTAACCGTGATTTCGGATACAACGGATCTAGGACGACATAGGCCCCGCCAGCTTTTAATATGCCAAGTAAACTTGCCATGAGCTCAGCCGATCTCGGGAGGTAAACGCCCACAACTGATTCAGGAACAACCCCTTTTCTCTGCAAAACATGTGCCAACTGATTTGCTCGCGCATCCAGTTCACCATAGGTCCACTCTCTCATTTGATCGACCACTGCAATCGCACCGGGACGTCGTGCTACTTGGTCCTCAAATCCGTCGCAAATAAGACCCACTTGGGACATTTCCATTGCGGTGTCATTCCATGTCTCTAATAACAGATCACGCTCAAATTCGGATAGCATACCAAGACTATTCAACGGTTTTTGTGGATGATGAGAAACTTCATTTAGCCATGTCTCAAAATGTCCTGCCATTCGTTCGATGGTTGAAACATCAAATAAATCCTTATTGTATTCAAAAGCGAACATTAATCCTTCTTCCGTCTCTGCTGCCATAACACTTAAATCAAACTTCGCGATCGGACTATGGCTTTCTATCATTTTGATCCTTCTACCAGACAAAACCGGAAGCTCTTGTTTCATATTTTGTAAGATGAACATCGTCTGGAAGATCGGAGAATGACTTGTACTCCGCTCGGGCTGCACAACTTCCACAATTTTTTCATATGGAATATCTTGATATTCGTATGCTTTCAGTGCCTTTTGACGCACCTGAGACAATATATCTTGGAAGGTCGGTGTACCACTCAGGTCAGCCCGATAGACCAGCGTATTCACGAAGAAGCCGATTAATCCTTCACTCTCTCTGTAATTACGATTCGCAATTGGGCTTCCGACGAGAATATCTTCTTGTCCTGTATAACGGAAGAGGAAGCTTTGATACGCAGCCAACAGGGTCATGAAGAGAGTCGATCCTTCTTGACGACTGATTTCGTTCAGTTTGTCGCGTAATGAACGTGACAGCAACACAGTGTGTGTCGATCCGCGATGGGTTTGTACCGCAGGACGAGGGCGATCCATCGGCAGTTGTAGCAAGGGCAGCTCACCAGACAATTCTTCCTGCCAATAGTGGAGTTGCTGTTCAAGTACTTCTTCCTTCAACCATCCCTTTTGCCACTGAGCAAAGTCCGCATATTGGATTGGTAAAGGTTCAAGTTCCGCTGCCTTCTCACCCATTGCTTCCTCATAGAAAGCTATCCATTCTTCAAGTAGGACTCCCATCGACCATCCATCCGAAACGATATGATGCAGGGTGCAGAGGAGGACCCATTCCTCTTCTCCCACTCGCAAGAGGATTGTCCGAATCAGTGGGCCTTCTTCTAGGTCAAATGGCACTTCTGTATCTTGCTGCAACAAACGCTTAACTTCCGATTCTCGCTCTTCCGGAGAAAGCATAGTTAAATCCATTTGAGAAAGGGACCGAAAAGCATGCGGTTGAATCTGCTGCACAGGATGACCATCCACTTCATGGAACACCGTCCGTAAAGATTCATGACGTTCTATCAGCTGATTCCATCCCTTCTCCAATGCTTCGGGTACCCAATTCCCTGTAAGACGGCAAACCATCGGTATATTATAAAGTGCACTATTGGGCGTGAATTGGTCGATGAACCACAGGCGCTGTTGGGCATAAGAGAGCGGAATCGCATCCCCCCGTTCCATCGGCATTAGCGGTGGAATCTCCCGTTTTTTGTCTCCTTTACGCAACTGATCCAGTCGCTTCGCCAGCGCCTCCACCGTTGAATACTCAAATAGTTCACGCAACGGTAGTTCGATTTGGAAGACTTCTTGTAAACGTGAGACAACTTGGGTAGCGAGTAGCGAGTGGCCACCAAGTTCAAAGAAGGAAGCCTGAACACCAATATTTCCTATGCCTAACACCTGACTCCATACAGACGCGATGAGCTCTTCCCCTGGTGTCCGCGGCAAGACAATATCGGCACTCACGGACTGTCCTTCCAATGCCAGTAAGGCTTTGCGATCGATTTTGCTATTCGGAGTGAGGGGCATCGCTTCCATTTCGACAAAGTATGCCGGGACCATGTAATTCGGTAATTGCGCCTTAAGGTGCTCGCGCCATTCTCCAGTGTTTCCTTCACCCACCACATATGCTGCTAACCGCTTGTCTCCTGGACGATCTTCTCTTACCAGCACGACAGCCTCTTTCACAGATGGATGATCATGTAGGACCGCTTCAATCTCTCCCAACTCAATCCGGAAGCCTCTGATTTTCACTTGATTATCTACTCTTCCGATATACTCCAAGTTGCGGTCATTCAGATACCTCACCAGGTCCCCGGTCCGATAGAGTCGCTCCCCTTCCTTAAATGGATGCGGAATAAAACGTTCAACAGTTAACTCTGGACGATTGAAGTAACCACGTGCCAAGCCTACACCACCAAGGTAAAGTTCCCCAGCCACACCAATCGGTACCACCTGTTGGTTTTGATCCAATACATACAATTCGGTATTATCAATCGGACGACCAATTGGAATGAGCATCAGTTCTTTTTCTAAATCACAATTATAGTAAGTAACATCTACAGTCGCTTCGGTAGGACCATACAAGTTGCTTAACTTCGTTTGCTGAAAATCATGAAATACACCCTTAAACCGGCGAACCTGTTCGGAATTTAACGCTTCTCCACTAGTGAAAACCTGACACAAAGACGATACGTCCTTTTTCGCTTTGGATTGTTCCATATAATCCAAGAATACAGATAACATCGACGGCACAAAGTGCATCGTGGTCACATGATATCGCTCAATGCACTCCTCAATCATTGCAGGATCCTTCTCTCCACCCGGCGGAAGTAAACAAACACGTGCTCCTACAAATGACCACCAAAATAATTCCCAGACAGAGACATCAAACGAAAGCGGCGTTTTTTGAAGAATCGTATCCTGTTCAGATAATGGATAGTTTTTTTGCATCCACTGTAATCGGTTGATAACCGAGTGGTGTTCGATCATCACTCCCTTTGGATTCCCTGTCGAACCCGAAGTGTAAATGATATACGCCAAGTTTTTTGCTGTCACTCCACTCACTGGCGTCAATCCACTCTCTTTAGAAATCGCTGCTTGATCCCGATCCAAACAAATCGCTTGGATCCCATCGGGCAACCAACCTTGTAGCGCTTCCTTCGTTAAAAGCACTTGGATCTGTGAGTCCTTTAATATGTATCTCAGGCGATTTTCGGGATAACTCGGATCCAGCGGGACATATGCCCCGCCGGCTTTGAGAATTCCTAAGAGACCAATCATCATATCGGGTGAACGCTCGACACATATCCCGACCAATGATTCAGGACCTATATCCCGTTTTTGTAAATAATGTGCCATTTTGTTCGCTTTCTCGTTGAGTTCTTGATACGTCAGCTGTCCACCTTCATATACTACCGCCACCGCTTCAGGTGTACGCGCAACCTGCTGCTCAAACAGTTCGTGAATCATGCTCTCATGTGCATAAACTGCATCCGTGTCATTCCATTCTTCCAAGAGCTGCTTCTGCTCTGTGTCCGATAGCATCGTCAGGTTTGTATATGATTCATCTGGATGATGAACGATTTCGTTCAACCAGTTTTCAAAATGCCCCGCCATACTTGCAATGGTTCTACTGTCAAATAAATCTGTATTGTACTCAAAAGTGACATGTAGGTCTTCCTCCACCTCATACGCGGTTAGACTCAAATCAAATTTCGCGATGGAGATATTACTTTCTAACATTTCCAAACTTCTCCCAGACAGCTCTAATCGTTCTTGTTTTATATTCTGTAGCGTAAACATGGTCTGGAAAATGGGCGAATGACTAGTGCTCCGTTCAGGTTGTACCGCTTCTACCACTTTTTCAAACGGAATATCTTGATATTCATACGCCTTCAACGCCTTTTTCTTTATCTGAGACAAAATCTCCCGGAACGTAGGAGCCCCATTCAGATCTGCCCGATAGACTAACGTATTAACAAAGAAGCCGATTAATTCCTCTACTCCTTTATGATTCCGATTCGCAATCGGACTTCCGACGAGAATATCATTTTGCCCCGTATAACGAGCAAGAAAGCTCTGATACGCAGCCATTAAGGTCATGAATAAGGTGGATCCTTCTCGCTGACTTAAATTCTTCAATGCACTGAGTAATGTGTGAGGTAGAATCACACGACATGTGTCCCCAGCGTACGTTTGCGTAGCCGGTCTAGGGCAATCCAACGGCAGTTGGAGTATAGGAAGCTCACCGGACAATTCTTCCTGCCAATACGTGAGTTGTCGATCCAACACTTCACCCTGCAACCACTGCTTTTGCCATTTCGCAAAGTCGGCATATTGAATCGATAGCGTATTTAGTCCAGCAGGCTTCCCACTCGTTTCCTCCTCATAGAAGGCAAGCAATTCATTGATCAATATGCCGATGGACCACGCATCAGAAATAATATGGTGCATGGTACATAGCAATAACCATTCATCTTTCCCTAATTGAACCAGTTGATTACGGATCAAAGGGCCATTCATTAAATCAAATGGCTCCTGCGCTTCTCTTGCAATCAAACTCTCTATCTCTTTTTCCTTTACTTCCAGAGGAAGGTGAGAATAATCCTCTACAGGTAGTTTTCCAGAAAGATATTCCACAATATGTTGTACCGGTTGGTCTCCTACTTCCTTAAAAACGGTGCGTAATGATTCATGACGCTCAATGAGTCGATTTAATCCCTTTTCCAATGCTCCGGGTAGCCAATGCCCTTTCAGACGCCATACTGTCGGAATATTATATAATGAACTGTTTGGGTTAAATCGGTCCATAAACCATAAACGTTGTTGTGCATAAGACAACGGAAGCGTTTCTTTCTCCTTTTTTTGCATCTGCTTCTGAAGCCACTCCCTTTTCTCAGGAGAAAGCGAATCCAGCTTCGCAAGTAAATCACTTCTCATTTTTTTACCCCTTCCTCAACCAAGTTGCTCTCGAATATACCTTGCGCTTCTTCCTCTGATAACTCTTCCAATTGCTTAAGAAGTTCAAGTAACTCTTCATCATTACTCGCTGCTGCTTCTTTTTGAATATAGTCTTGAAAACTTACATTCTCCTTACTATCATTCTGCGCTTGCTCATTTCCATTAAAGCGCAACTGATTAACCCGTTCTGCCAATTCCTGCACCGTAGTATACGTAAATAAATCATGCAGTGGTAACTCAATTCCAAAGGCTTCTTTCAGGCTAGTAACAGCTTGTGTAGCGAGTAATGAATGGCCTCCAAGTTCAAAAAAAGAATCATGAATCCCGATATTTTCCGTGCCTAAAACTTGATGCCATATCGAAACAATTGCTTCTTCCGTAGGTGTACGAGGGGCAACATACCCCCCCTCTGCTCCCTTGCGCTCTGGTGCAGGTAAGGCTTTCCGATCGATTTTCCCATTTGGGGTGAGCGGGAAGGCTGTCAATCCGACAAAGTGTGCCGGAACCATGTAATTTGGTAACTTTGTCTTGAGATAATCACGCCAATCATGAGCATTTTCTTCTCCCACTACATAGGCAACCAAACGCTGATCACCCGGATGATCTTCGCGTACCATCACAACGACTTCGTTAACCGATGAATGGCTTTGTAACGTCGCTTCAATCTCCCCTAGCTCAATCCGGAATCCACGGACCTTCACTTGATGATCGATCCGACCGAGATAATCCAAAGTCCCGTCCGGCAGGTACCTTACAAGGTCCCCCGTCCGATATACTCGCTCCCCTTCTTTAAATGGATGCGGGATAAAACGCTCATTTGTTAAGTCAGGGCGGTTTAAGTAGCCACGCGCCAAGCCTGATCCCCCAATGTAAAGCTCACCGGCTACACCAATCGGTACCATTTGCTGGTTTGCACTGAGGACATATACTTCCGTGTTAGAGATGGGTCTGCCAATCGGTGGTACCTTGTACCTGACACCCTTTTCTACCTTCATATAAGTGGAATAAGTAGTATCTTCGGATGGACCGTACAGGTTGTACACCTTTTCAATTGGACTACCCTCATACAAGTGCTCGACTAATGACTGCGGCAACGGTTCTCCAGCCAAATTCATCACCTTTACCGAAGAAGGGATTGTATTTGCCCGAACCAGTTCCTTCGCAGCTGATGGTACAGTATTGACCAAAGTCACATCCTTCGTAGACAACTTGTCCAGATGAAGAGCACTTTCAGCTACAATCACCTTGCCACCCATCGTCAATGGAACAAACACTTCAAAAACCGATAGATCAAAGGATAGGGAAGTTGAAGCCAGCACTCCAGCTAATTCCTGTCGGGAATAGGTTTGATGTGCCCAATGGATCATCGTCAACGTACTCCGATGCTCAATCATCACTCCCTTAGGATTACCCGTTGATCCTGAGGTATAGATGATATAAGCTAGGTTATCGCTTGTCACTTCACTCGTACATGCAGTCGTTACTTCCTGTTCGATCGCCGCTCGATCACGATCGATACAAATCATGTCAACGGATTCCGGTAACGTCATTTTTTGCTGCAACTTTTCCTGTGTCACCAGTACTCCGATATGAGCATCCGCTAAAATATACCGTAATCGACTCTCCGGATACGAAGGGTCAATCGGTACATACGCTCCTCCTGATTTCATGATTCCTAAAAGACCGACAATCATCTCGGATGAACGTGTAACGCTGATCCCAACCAATGATTCACATCCCACCCCACGCTTATGGAGATAATGGGCCAACTGATTGGAACGCTCGTCCAGTTCCCGATATGTCAGCTCCTCATCTTCGCACACTACCGCGATTGCTTCTGGCGTTTTCTCCACTTGTTCCTCAAACCATGTATGAATCGTTTCTTCACGCAGGTCGACAACATCTGTGTCATTCCATTCCTCTAGTAACCGCATATACTCTGATTTCGGCAGCATATTCAGTTTTGTTAAAGAATCTTTTGGATGAGATACAATTTCAGATAACCAATGTTCAAAATGGCCTGCCATTCGTTCAATGGTTGCAGCATTAAACAAATCGGTATTATATTCAAAAGTTAGCAATAGCCCCTCTTCCGTCTCCGATGCAAACAAACTCAAATCAAATTTGGCAATCGAAGTATGACTTTTCATCATCTCCATGTTTCTTTCAGATAGCTGAGGCAACCCTTGTTTCGTATTCTGTAAGGTAAACATGGTCTGGAAAATCGGCGAATGACTGGTATTCCGTTCAGGTTTTACGGCTTCTACCACTTTCTCAAACGGAATGTCCTGGTACTCGTATGCTTTTAGTGCTTTTATTCGTATCTGCGACAGTAGTTCTTGGAATGTCGGATTTCCACTGAAATCAGCTCGATAAACCAACGTATTTACAAAGAAACCAATTAATCCTTCAATCTCTCTAACATTCCGGTTCGCAATCGGGCTTCCAACCAAGATGTCGTCTTGTCCCGTATAACGAGCAAGAAAGCTTTGATACGCCGCCATTAAGGTCATAAAAAAGGTGGTTCCTTCTTGCTTACTTAACTCCTTGAGCTTTTCCCGTAGGAAATACGGCAACATCAGAGTCTGACTTGCACCACGGTGAGTTTGAACAGCAGGTCGAGGACGATCCATCGGTAATTGCAAGACCGGTAATTCACCATGCAATTCTTCCTTCCAATATTGAAGGTGTTGATCAAGATCCTCTTCTTTTTGCCATTCTTTTTGCCACAGGGCAAAGTCCGCATATTGAACAGGTAACTTCTTCAGCTCCACTGGCTTTCCACTTAGCGCTCCTTCATAAAAAGCCATCCATTCTTCGAGCAAGATTCCCATTGACCATCCATCCGAAATAATATGATGCATCGTGCAAAGGAGTACCCATTCCTCTTTGTCCATTTTCAAAATTCGCGTTCGAATCAAGGGACCTTGTCCCAAATGAAATGGTTCTTCCGCTTCGTTTTGAATGAATCGCTTCATCTCTCTTTCTCTGTCTTCCAGAGAGAGAATTGTTAAATCCATTTGGGGGAGGGGCCTGAAGACATGCGACTGAATCTGTTGGATCGGTTGACCCTCTCGCTCTTGAATCACCGTCCGCAATGATTCATGACGTTCAATCAACTGATTCCATCCCGTCTCCAATGCTTCAATTGACCATTTCCCTGCCAGTCGGCATGCTGCATGAATATTGTACATCGCACTATTTGGCGTTAACTGATCAATGAACCATAGGCGTTTCTGTGCGTAGGAAAGCGGAATGGATTCTTCCCGTGCCATAGGTACAAGTGGCGGAATCTCTCGTTTTTTGTCTCCTTTACACAACTGATCCAGTCGCTTCGCCAATGCCTCCACCGTATCGTACTTGAAAAGTTCGCGTAGCGGGATTCTGATCTGGAATGCTTCTTGTAATCGAGAGACGATTTGGGTAGCAAGTAGTGAGTGCCCACCCCGTTCAAAGAAAGAGTCCTGAATGCCGATATTTTCTATTCCTAACACTTGACTCCAAACCGAGGCGATGAGCTCTTCCGATGGCGTTCGCGGCAGGACGTTAACGGCTCCCATAGGCTGTCCATCCGGTGCTGGTAAGGCTTTTCGGTCGATTTTCCCATTCGGAGTAAGCGGGAAATATTCCAACTCTACAAGATGTGCTGGAACCATGTGATTCGGTAATTGGTTTTGGAGATACTCTCGCCACTTTTGGATATTTCCATCGCTGATCACATACGCTACCAATCGCTGATCACCTGGGCGATCTTCTCGAACGAGCACGACAGCCTCTTTGATAGACGTATGCCTTTCTAAAGTCGCTTCAATTTCTCCAAGCTCTATCCGAAAGCCACGCATTTTCACTTGATGGTCGATTCTTCCTATAAATTCTAAATTCCCATCAGTTAGATATCTTACTAGATCTCCTGTTCGATATAGCCGTTCTCCTATTTGAAACGGATGCGGAACGAATCGTTCAGCAGTTAGATCAGGTCGGTTTAAGTAACCACGTGCTAAGCCTGCACCACCAATATACAACTCACCCTCTATCCCTATCGATTGCAAACGTTGATCCTGATCTAATACATATAGCTGGATATTTTGTATCGGATTGCCAATAGAAACATATTCTTGACTGTGTTGACAGTCATATGCATTCACGTAAATGGTTGCTTCTGTTGGTCCATAAAAGTTGGTCAATTTAACTTGTCCGCCCTGATCCCACTGCTTTTGAAATCGTCTAACCAACCCTGGACTAAGCTCTTCCCCACCAGAAAACACATGTCGTACGGATGAACATTTCCGTTTCAACTCAATATGTTCGAAATGTTCTAAGAAAACGGATAGCATCGAGGGAACAAATTGGACAACGGTAACCCGATGGTTCTCTATCACTTCAGCTATTATGGAAGGATCTTTCTCCCCACCCGGTGGCAGGAAGGAAACACATGATCCTACACTAATACCCCAAAATAACTCCCAAACAGATACGTCGAAAGAGATCGGTGTTTTCTGCAAAACCACATCCCTTTCAGAGAGTGGATATTGATGTTGCATCCATTCAAGATAATTAATCACCGAATGATGCTCGATCATCACTCCCTTTGGTTTTCCTGTAGATCCTGAAGTATACATGACGTATGCTAAATTTTTTCCTGCTACACTGCTTATACATGCGGTCGGTTCTTCGTTTTCAATCGCAATGCGATCTTGATCCATACAAATTATTTCGATTTGTTCGGATACACCTATTTTTTCTAACTTTTCTTGTGTCACTAGTACTTCGATTCTAGCATCTTCTAATATATAGCGTAGCCGACTCTCGGGATACGTAGGATCAAGCGGAACGTAAGCTCCTCCTGACTTTAGAATCCCTAGCAACCCTATCATCATTTGCGGGGATCGTTCCATATAAACACCAACTAAAGACTCAGGACCCACACCACGCTTCTGCAAATAATGGGCCAGCTGATTAGCACGCTCATTCAGCTCTCTATAGGTAAGTTGCTCATTTTCATACATAACCGCGATCGCTTCTGGCGTTTTCTCCACTTGCTGCTCAAATAACGCATGAATCATGCTCTCACATGAATATTCTACTTGGGTATCATTCCATTTCTCTAGCAGTTGTGTCCGCTCTTCCATTGTTAAATAGGTAATTTCGGATAGCTTTGGGTCTGAGCTTTTCGTCATCTGGATCAATGTTTGCGATAGATGACCCTGAATCCGCTGAATGGTCTCTTCATCAAAATGATGCCGGTCATACATCAACTTCAAAGTGATTTGCTTACCTGGCATTGCAATGAGCGTCAAAGGATAATTTGTTTGTTCTGCACTTTGGACTTCTAGTAATCTTAAATCAGCATTGCGCTCTCCTTGAATCGGATAATTTTCGAACACATACAAGGTATGAAATAAATCACTACTCCTTGGAACTTCACTCCAACCTTGAATATCGACCAACGAATTATACTCGTATTGTCTCCGTTCCAGTTCTTTCATCTGTATCTTACGGAGCCAGTCCACTACTGAATTATCATCCGTTACCCGAATTCGGCTAGGCAATGTGTTTATGAATAGACCAACCATCTTCTCTGCTCCTACTAATTCAGTAGGACGTCCAGAGCTAGTAACACCAAATACGATGTCGCTTTCGCCGCTATACCGGCTCATCAAGTAAGCCCAGGCTCCTTGTACTAACGTATTTAATGTTAGCTGACTATTTCGCACCCACTCTTGTAAAGTCTCAGTCAGTTCCTCAGAAAGCCGATAAACGCTCTCTCCATAACCCTTCTCCCGCCCCTGGTCACTTCTTTCCATCGCTAATGGCGTAGGTGCATGAAACCCTTTTAATTCTACTGTCCAGAATTTCTCAGCTTTACTTCGATCTTGTTTATTAATCCACTGGATATATTTTTTATAGGGAAGAGACTTGGGAAGGTCGAATGCTTCTCCCTTTATCATCTTGAGATAAACTTCCATCACTTCACTGAAGACCAGGGACACACTCCATCCATCCAACAAAATATGATGATGTGTCCAAATGATTCTCGTTTCTTCTTCTGCTTCTTTAATCGCAGTGATTCTCATCAATGGTGCTTCGTCTAACGAAAACCCTTGCCTCCGATCAGCATTCAAAAACTGGTGTAATTTCTTTTCCCTCTCTCCACATGGAAGAGCGCTCCAGTCTTCTCGACGAATGGTAAAAGGAAGACGTTGATACACAGCTTGCAATGGCTTTTCTACTTCCTCCCACACAAAAACAGAACGTAGGATCTCATGTCGGTGAATGATGTATTCCCAAGCCTTTTCGAAAGTAGCGACATCCAATCGACCACCAAGTAAGAAATCTACCTGTACAATGTAGGAAAAAGAATGATCATCGTCTTGATCATATAAAGTATGAAACAGTATCCCTTTTTGCAAGGGTGATAATCCGTATATATCGATAATGTCGCTCATCGTTACACCCTCTTCTTTGTTAATTTAAGTAATACTTTACTCAAGCTTTCTTCCGTCAGAGCCTCTGCATCAGCAAAGTCAGATACCGTAAAAGCAGACTCTGTCGTTGATGGATCTATAAGTAGACGAAGCTGATTCAACACGCCGTCTGCTATCGTTTGAATTGTCAATCTAGAAAACTGTTCTCTACTATACATCCAAATAAAATGTAGCTTCCCGTCTTTTACCATACCGACAACATCAATCGGGTGAGATGGTTTCGATTCTGGAGCATAGTCTAAGCGTGTAAATCCTGTCTCCTGCATAAACAAAGATTCTTGGGAAAACACTTGATCCAATTGTCCCAAATAGTTAAAGCTTATCGATGGTTTTTGCTGCTGATAGAACGGAAGCAATTTTCTGCCCAAGTAACGTAAAATACCATAATCAACGCCATGATTCGGAATTCGACGCAATTGATCTTTCACAGCCTTTAATCCCTCAATAGGTGTCGTTGTTCCTTGAAGATCAAAGTGAACCGGATAAATACTCGTGAACCAACCCACTGTCCGCGATAGATCAACACCTTCGATCATCTCTTCTCTCCCATGTCCTTCCAAGTGAACAGAAAGCTTATGCTGATTTGTACTGTCGGCTATAGCTTGTACTAATGCCGTCAATAGTACCTCGTTGATCCGAGTCTTATAAGTCGCAGGAACTTCATGTAACAACGCGTGGGTCTCTTCAACTCCCAACGTCATCGTCACTTGATCAGTCGATGCTTCTGTCGTTTCCTGTATAGGGTAGTCCATCGGAATCGTCATCACTTGTTTTGCTGCGTGTTCATGCCAATAATCTTGTACTTCTTTTGAAATATCTGACTCACTATATGCCTGTAGTCGTTCCGACCATTCTTTAAAGGATGTACTTTTCGCAGGGAACCGAACCTTCTGACCTTGTTTCATCTGGTTGTATACGGCCTGTAAATCTTCCAATAGAATTCGCCATGATACCCCATCTACTACTAAATGATGAATCGTCCAGAATAATCGATCGTTCCCATTGGAACCATCATCGAAGTACACTACTCTCATCAACGGACCTGTAAGTAAATTGAAACTGGCTTGAGTGATATCCATCTCTTCTTGTATGATTTGATCCCACGCTTGTTGATCAGCATTGTTCCGCTTTACCACACGAAGTACTGACTGTTCATCGATCCCCTCATTTCTCTGCTTCCAGTCTCCATTGGGCAACTGTCCATATCGGAAACGTAAGGCGTCATGATGTTTGAGTAAGTTTAATAGGGCTTCCTCTAGTAACTCCACATCCAATCTCTCTCTTACTCTCAAAAGCATCGACTGATTCCAATGTTGTGGATGCGGATGTTCTTGCTCGAAGAACCAGTATTGGATCGGAGTGAGCGGTACCTCTCCCGTCACAACACCCTGCTCCGCTTGTACTCCCTGATCTTCTTTGACTACTTGTGCCAACTCGGCAATCGTTTGGTGTTCAAACATTTGCTTAGGTGTAAGTTTTAAGCCCAATTGACTCGCTCGTGATATGATCTGAATGCTGAGAATCGAGTCTCCACCAATTTCAAAGAAGTTATCATGGATCCCCACCTTTTTAATTCCTAATACCTGCTTCCAAATGGTAGCCAGTGTTTCTTCGTTACCATTCCGTGGGGCAACACATTCACTTTCGATTTTCCTCTCCTCTGGTACAGGAAAGGCCTCACGATCAACTTTACCGTTAGCAGTTAGTGGAATGGCTTCGATCATCACAAATTCTGAAGGAACCATATAGCTTGGTAGTTCCGCCTTGAGATAATCTCTCCATGCACCTACATTCCCATCACCCACGACATATGCCACTAATCGTTTATCACCTGGCTGATCTTCTCGAACGATTACAACAGCCTCTTTTATGGATGCATGCGCGTGTAAAGCAGATTCAATTTCCCCGAGTTCAATTCGGAAACCACGGATCTTCACCTGGTGATCAATCCGCCCAAGATAATCCAGATTTCCATCCGGCAAGTATCTCGCTAAGTCCCCTGTCCGATATAATCGCGCTCCCGGGTCACTACTGAATGGATGAGGCATGAAACGTTCTGCAGTCAATTCGGGTCTGTTTAAATACCCACGTGCGAGCCCTGCTCCGCCAATATATAGTTCGCCAGCAACGCCAATAGGCACAGGCTGTTGACAAGCGTCTAGCACATACACTTCTAAATCTGGAATCCGCTTTCCGATATTACTTCTTGAAGAATGCTGCACATCATCTTGAGTAATTGGATAATAAGTAACATGAACGGTGGTTTCTGTAATTCCATACATATTGTTTAGCTGTGGCTTCTGCTCTCCATACTTTTGAACCCATGGAAGCAAGCTGGTAGGATCGAGTGCTTCCCCACCAAATATGACATAGCGCAGATTCAAGTTTTTATTCTCATCTTCTTGTTCACACACCTGTATCAATTGTCGAAATGCGGATGGTGTCTGATTAAGAACCGTAACCTCTTCCTTTACTAACAGTTGATAGAAATCCTTGGGCGATCGACTGATCCAGTAAGGAACAACGACCAATCTTCCACCATAGAGCAATGCCCCCCAAACTTCCCATACCGAGAAGTCAAACGCATAAGAATGGAAAAGCGTCCAAGTATCTTTTTCATCAAACTGATACCAGCATTCCGTTGATTTAAATAAACGAATCACATTGTGATGCTCTACCATAACTCCCTTCGGATTCCCTGTTGATCCTGAAGTATAAATCACGTAAGCGAGATGTTGAGGACTAACATCAGAAATCGGTAAAGCAGTACTTTCTTTCTCAATCTCAACTTGATCTCGATCAAGGCAAATCGATTTGATATTCTTTGGTAACCATTTCGATCCTTTTAAACTTTCTTGCGTTACGACCAACTGAATGCTAGCGTCCTCTAAAATATACCGAAGTCGCTGCTCTGGAAATGTTGGATCGAGTGGAACATAAGCTCCACCAGCCTTCAGAATTCCCAAAATACCTACAACCATTTCAGAAGAACGTTCAACACAAAGTCCAACCAACGAATCAGGTCCTACTCCTTTTTTCTGCAGATAGTGAGCTAATTGATTCGCACGATCATTAAGCTCCCTATAGGTAAGCCTCTCCTTTTCATACATAACTGCAATGGCATTGGGATGAATCATCGCTTGCTGCTCAAACAACTCATGAATGGTTGCTTGAGGTGGAAATTCAAGCTTAGGATCATTGAACTCTACTAAACTTTTTCTTTTATCTTCTTCTGAAAGGATTTCGATCTCAGCAACCTTCTGCTTTGGATTTTTAAATGTGTTTTCCATTAATGCTAGCATGGTTTTAAAAAAGCGAATCATCTCTTCTTTGGAAAATAATTCTTCACGATAATCAATATGTACTTGCAAAGAGTCTATATCAGTCAAATTTTCGATATGCACTGCAAAATCTTGCACTTCTTCACGATTTGGAATCCAAAGAGAGTCACCACTTTCACCACGCTCTCTATAATCGATCGTAGTTCCAAAAAGTCGAACATTACTGTTATTCTCTTGATTCATCTGCTTTAATAACAAATCAAATGGATATTTCTGATGTCGTAATGCTTTACGTTGTTTTCTCGACACTCGACCAATAAATGAGAGTGCTTCTTCTTCAGGATCGATATCCATTCTCAGAGGAACTGTACTCACCATCATTCCAATTAATTCCCGCTCCATTTTAGTCTTACGATTGCCATAAGCCATTCCCAAGGCAATATCAAGCGACGAGGTCCATCGATACATCGACAACGAAAGCGCAGCAACAAAAAGAGTATATATACTAAATCCGTAATGATCAGAAAATTCCTCTAACTTCCTCTTCGAATATTCGGATAATTCGAACGTCTCACGTGATGCTCTCGTACTAACTTGGTAAGCATTATAGGGTTTCAATCCCGTTACGGATGGAAGTGTTTTGAATTCCTCTAACCAGAAGCTTTGATCTTTTTGAAAACGACTGCTGTTCAAGTACGTCTGTTCATTGACTAGAAACTCAACATATGAGTTCCTAGGGATGCTCACATCTTTCTCACTATGAAACTCATGATAATATTTAGCAATCTGACTAGTACAATTTTGGATTGATAAACCATCCATGATAATGTGATGAACATTGCCAAAGACGGCACACTCATTATCGCTTATTTTTATTAAAGCAAAATAGTATAATTCAGAATCAAATAACGTAAACGTCTCATGCTCCTTCTGCTCAATCCATTTTTTCAGCAAATCCGAATCTCTCACGGAACTGAAGTCGAAGAAGTCAAATTCTCGTTCTTGATGTTTAACAAAATATTGCTCAGGTTCCTGGTGCATATTTTCTTTCAGCTTGATACACAGGCCATCATTTTCACTGATGACACGATTCACGACTCGATTTAATATCGAATAATTCATTTTTCGATTGATCTTGAACAAGAATTTTAGATTACATATCCCTTTACCTGAATTAATAACTTCTGTATACCATATTCTCCTCTGTGGATGACTTAAAGGATAACACTCCTCATTGGACATAAAAGATCCTCCCTTCAAAGATTATTTACACTTATTTGTTCGTGTTTAACCCAAAAATGTTTATGTAATAAGACCCCAATTACTCCAATGATGATGAGCCCAATACCCACATAAAAATAGAGTTGAGTTACTCCGAAAATGTGGACCAGTGGACCGCTCATAGCAGGAGAAATGATGAGGACTGCATTTGTTAAACTGCTTTGAATCCCAAATACTCTTCCGACCTGTTCTTGATGGGATTCTTTTTGCAGAATGACTTGATTGGATACAAGCATAAGTCCACTTCCAATACCAGCGATAAAACTAATCAGATAGCCAAAAATGAAGGATGTACTGGGACTTATCAGACCAATCCCACCAATGCCAATTCCCATTAAAGCAATACCTCCGCATACTGCCCAACCATATTGAAAATGTTTTAATTTCTGAGTTAAGAATGCGCCAATTATTCCCCCAAGACCAATAATAGAAATGAAGTATCCCATTTTACTCTTATCATTTGGGAACAAACTCTTAAATAAAGTAGGGAACTGTGAGTCTACTAATTGTAATACTGCCATAGCTATTGTAACGAAAATCATGGTTGATAATATCATCCGATTGGATAATACATAACCCCAACCTTGTAACCAAGCAGTCCATGTACTTTGCTGTTGCTTTTCCATATGTTCTCTTGACAGAGATTCCTTTAACCTTATTGTGGGTAACAGAACCAAAACAGCCAGTAAGCAGCATATTGCCCTTATAATTAGGCAAAACTCTGGCTGAAACCAGCCCAGTAACATTCCTCCTATAAGTGGACCCACTATCTTGGTTCCTTGCTCAACTACCCCATTGATACTTACCGCTTTGGTAAGCAGATCAGGGGAAACAATCTGTCGTGTTAGTGTTTGCTGTGCAGGATAATAGAAAACGGTAAAAATGGAACGAATCATTAATGCTAACAAAAGCCAATGAATATTTTGGACAAATAAAAGAACTATTGTTAATAGACCAACCATAAGGTTGCAAAACATCATAATTGGAATTTTTCTAAAGCGATCAGCAATCACACCTGCCCATGAACTAAATAAAATTCCAGGAAGTGCATACGCAACAGGAATCAATCCAATCATGGTGGGGTCTACTTCCCATTCAAAAGCAATAATGGTCATAATGGCTAACATGTCAATAAATACTCCGAGCATAAGCAGTGAATACGCAGAGAAAACTTGTAAATAAATTGTATTTCCCCATAGACTTTTTGAGTCGGTAGGTTTCATGAAAACGAGCTCCTTAAGTTTTTAAAGTAGTTTGAACATCCAATCCGTATCCCTCTTTTCCAAAATTATCTAGATTTTCCATCTAACATAATATCATACAAAATTTCCTCCTACTACAAAAAAGTAGTAAAAATTACAATTATATACTTATATCCCTATTACGCATTTAAAGCGATTTAATGATGAAGTTATACACAAAAGAAAAGATAATCGTCTTTAAATCACAATCTCGGCGACTCACTTCCCTTCACACTTTTCCAGGCCCTAAACGCTATTAATCGTGTAGAATAAAATCCGAATACAATACACACTCATAAAGAAAGAGACTCACTTCAATTGAATTGAGTCTCTTTCTTTATGATCTAGCGTAACTTTGTCCACTTTGCTGCATATGCTTTTCTTTTACTCTTTTTGCTCTCCAAAAGCTAAATAACACGATCATAAACCCAATCGGAGCAAATATAGGTGTCAACATATAAATCCACAAGTTGATACATAAACCACATTTTCTCAGTAAACATAGCCGTTGTAGAAGTCTTTGATTGTATGTACAAATATTCGTGAAAACGGAAAGAATAATAGATTTATTGTTACTTAAGTGATTATTTCCGTTTCATTTGAGGGAATAACCCGAAATTTTGGACTTTCTTGTAACTTATAAGCTCAATTTATCGTTTTGGGTACCTATTTTCTTGGCTTGATGGGCATGGGGTTCCACCAGCAAAACGCAGATTTACAATGCATATGTCATTTCTTTAAAGTACTTTTTGCAATGACTTTTCTATCCTTAACCGGGGTACGGTAAGAATTGGTACTTTTGGAGCCACAGAGGTAAAAATGTCATAGATGTCTTATAAGTCATTTATGAGATCGGCATAAAAGATCCTGTAAATCCATCAGTTAACGATAAAGAAAAAGTGACGTAGAACTTCATTAATAGCTCAAATCACTATTGTCTTTAGTGAATGGCTTAAAAAAGAAATAATTCTCGCCTCACCCCTTATAGATAAATACGATGGTTTATATTGGAAAAAGATAAGAATGGTATTGTATCATGAAAAGAGATTTAGTGATTTATATATTATTGAAAAGGGGAATGAAAGTTGATGAATGTATTAATGATAAACATTCCAGCTGAGGGCCATGTTAATCCGACTCTTGGTTTAGTAAAAGCTTTAATTGATCGTGGAGATTCTGTTCATTACGTAACCACTGAAGAATTTAAAGAGAGAATTGAAGGTTTGGGTGCTAATGTATACCTTCATCCTAATCATTTAAAGGGATTAACACCTCAAAAAGTCACTAGTATCCATGAATTTATGCAAATCCAATTAAAACTTTCCTATGATATTTTGGCTGTAGTTCAAGAATTAGCTGATTCCATCCCATTTGATTATGTGTATCATGATACATTTGGTGCGGGACTGCTGGTCAAAGACTATTTAAACATTCCTTCTATCTCTTCATCATCTTCCTTTGCTATTCCTCAGGAGCAATTCCTGAAAATGCTAGAAAGTAGCAAAGGTCTTCCTCTAAATCCATCGCCGGAAATGGAGAAAGAAAATTCGACTATAACGGAACGGATCCAGGAACGTTTCGGTGTGAAGGTAAAGCACCACTTCCAATTTATGATGAATACTTCTGATTTGAATATTGTCTATACAAGCAGAGAGTTTCAACCAGGTGGAGAATATATGGATGATTCATATGTATTTATCGGTCCTTCCATCACGAAACGGGTGCAAACACATGATTTTCCGTTAGAGGAACTGAAAGACCAGAAAGTACTGTATATTTCAATGGGTACCATATTGCAAGGATTTGAATCTTTCTTTCAAACCTGTGTAGAGGCTTTTAGAGACTTTGAGGGGAAAGTCATATTTTCAGTGGGCATGGCTACTGATTTAGCCAAGCTGCAGCCTTTGCCGGAAAACTTCATTGTACGTAGATATTTACCGCAGCTTGAAGTTTTAAAGCATACGGACGTCTTCATTACCCATGGAGGAATGAATAGTACGAGCGAGGCTCTCTATTATGAAGTGCCCCTTGTCGTCATCCCCCAGACCTCAGATCAGCCTATGATCGCTAATCGATTAGAGGAACTTCAAACCGGGTTTAGAATTGATCCACATGAAGTAAGCATAGAAAAGCTACAAGAATCCGTTCAACAGGTATTGTCCAATCCTGCTTATCGGGAAAATGCTAAGAAGTTGAGCAATAGCTTTAAAAAAGCAGGTGGAGCAAAAGAAGCTCTAACGGCTATAGATGAGTACTTAAAAAAGGTAAGTTCGAGTATCTTCTAAGGCATATAAGGGGTACAGTCAGAAAAATGATCGATTGACATCTGTATCACTCCTAGAAGAGATTATCGAAGTAACAGGTCAATTGAATCATCAAAAGGATCTTCGTTGAAGATCCTTTTTCACTGTGATTTATAAAATGAAATTCTAAATATCTAATTATAATAGGTGAAAAAGACGATCAATAGTTTGGGTACGAAATGATTCGAATTTACACTCCTCCTCAATACATATTATGAATAAAAAGGTAAAATATGGGTTGAGGGTATGTCTAATGTTGTGTTAATCTTAACAATAACTAAGGATGCATAATATGCTTTCATACCTTTAAATAATTTTGTTATAGAAGGGATGGAGATTTAAATGGCTCAAATTGTTGATATTGATAGATACCTTTGTACTGGGGCTTTAATCTATCTATATGAGTGAGGGCCTTTTCCCTAAGCCTTGTCAGGAGGTAAGGAACAGTAAGCAATCACCTATACAATACAATACAATATTAATAGAGGAGAGGAATGCCTTATGAAAATACGTAAGCAAATTACATTTGCAAGTCTGGCCCTTTTACTAGCTGGAAGTTCCCTGCTATACACATCGCCAACCTCAATTGCAAAAGTAGAGCCCACTCAAAATGTATCTAGTTCGTTACAAACAAGCACTCAACGAGATCATAATTCCGTCAAGCAAGCAATGCGGGATACATTGCAACATGGATTCCCGGGGATACTTGCTAAAACTTCCGAGGATGGAAAAACGTGGGGTTATGCCGCTGGGGTAGCGAATCTGAGCACCAAGAAACCAATGAAAACAGATTTTCGCTTTCGCATTGGCAGTGTGACGAAGACGTTCACCGCAACGGTTGTACTTCAATTAGCTGGAGAGAACCGCTTGAATCTAGACGACTCCATCGAAAAATGGTTGCCTGGTGTCATTCAAGGAAACGGATATGATGGTAAACAGATTACTATCCGGCAGATATTGAACCATACAAGTGGTATCGCTGAATACTCAAGGTCAAAAGACGCTGATTTTATGGATACAAAAAAATCGTATACGGCTGAAGAGTTAGTGAAGATGGGGATATCTCTGCCTCCAGACTTTTCCCCAGGAAAGGGATGGTCTTATTCAAACACAGGATACGTATTACTGGGTATTCTTATTGAAAAAGTAACCGGAAACAGCTACGCGGAAGAGATTGAAAATCGGATTATTGAACCGCTTGAATTGTCGGATACATTCCTACCTGGCAATTCAAGCGTTATTCCAGGCACCAAGCATGCCCGTGGATATTCCCAACCAGACGAAGCAAGTGAGATAAAAGACGTTACTTATTATAACCCAAGTGCAGGTAGCTCGGCAGGAGATATGATTTCTACTGCTGACGACTTAAATAAATTCTTCTCTTCCTTGCTCGGTGGCAAATTACTGAAGGAACAGCAACTAAAACAAATGCTTACTACAGTTTCTACAGGAAGAGCAGGAATTGATGGATATGGTCTTGGAATCTTTGAAACTAAGCTTCAAAACGGTGTCTCGATATGGGGACACACAGGTGGCATTCTAGGGTTTTCTACTATTGCTGGAGGTACAATTGGAGGCAAGCATACGTTGGTCGTCAGTTTGAACAGTTTGGGTAGAGATAACAGTCCAAATCCTTTTAAAAATATTTTACTTGCTGAATTTAGCAAGTAGGAAAAAAGGAAAAATAGAAAATTTTTTTCATAGTTTTTATAGTTAAAAATATACCTTTCTGGTTCAAAAGACCCAACTTACATTTAAAAATAAATTTAGGGCTTTTTGGAATCCAGGTGGCAACCCCATGCTATTAAGCTAATAAAACAAAATCCTCCTTAAAAGAAAAAATACGCTATTCTTTCTGTAAAACCATAGGAAAGGATGGCGTTTTTACTCATTATGTTGGCAAATTGAACCTATCTTTAAAACATGGAAATCCATTTTTTCACAATGTAATTCTGTAAAACTAGAAAGATTAGAGTGTCATCTATATGGGCAATTAATTAGCATCCTTCTTTCCTCCACTATGTTTCAAATGCGCCAATTACTCCTCATCAAGAAAAAACGAGAATTGAGTGAATATAAACCTGTTTATATCATTAAAGATTATTTTCCACTTTTTTATCAAGCTTACGTTTTAACTAAATAACGAATATTAATAGACTGACAACCTCTAAAAATCATAAACATAGATTTCACTTCCTTTTATTTATTATCTTCATATCAAGCATCACTATACTAATACCTTTACTTTTTTTCTTCGTGTTGTTTTTTCGCCCGCGGCAAGGTACTTACACTGATCTCTGTCATTTATTCAACTTGTCTATAAGATTTCGTTTTTAATAAATCAAGAGAATGTACAATCTGCTTTTTATATTTCTTTGGTCGCCCTTCTTTAAAATCCGGATTTAATTTCGGAATCGCTTTTCCTTCTTGGGTGTTCTACAACCATATCTCTTTCAAATTCGGCAAATGAACTCATGATATAAAACATCAATTTTTTCCTATTGGTGTATTTTCCACTACTATCATATTGAGTATATGAACCTTAACCCCTTTTTAGAGACCACATCTAATTGTTTGAATAGCATTTTTACCGAACGTGCAAAGCGATCAAATTTTGTACCCGTAAACTTTTCGGAGTAAATTACCTCGCAACCTTTTTTTAACATTTGAATTCCAGATTCCAAATCTTGGTTTAAGGTACTCACTCTGGCATATCCATATTACGCACAGTATTCTTGCTGGCATTAATCAACCGCTGTTTGGCCTGATCGATCACATTATGAATTTTTATGTCATTCGCAAAATAGATCACCTGATCGTAGGATTAAAGCTGACGGTCCCGTCGTCCACCGGAAAGCATATCATCAACATCTTAAACTTTAATCATAGCGCTTACGATCTTTCTTATTCAATTCCAGTACAACCCAAGTGGTAGTAACGTTCCCATCAGTTCCTTTAAAAAGAAAACAGCATCTGGTATTCGGTCTCGATTATCATTGTAGGCCTTCAATTTACTTTGATTATCTCCTTCTTCTAACATAGAAAAGCGAATTTCCCTCTCTGTTCTATATGTAAAGTCAATGGCCTGCTTTTCCGATTGTAGTTCCATGTATCCAGTCGGTAATAAGAAGATCATGCTGCATGGTGTAGATCGTTGCCTTATTTGGAACGGTCACATTGACATTCGTTCATTTCCTTGCCTCAAGCGTTCCAAGATAAACCCCTACTTTATGTGCAATGCGTTCATGCTTGACAAATTTTTGGCCGTCACCATACCATTCCTCAAAATGAACGATAAATACTCTAAATCTTCTCTTTCAACGAAGTGTACTTTAACATTACCAAAAATATCATCCTCTTCTAGAAAATATAGTCAAGCTGTACTAAAATTGAACAAAAAACTAATAATTAGAGTTGGATCATGAATTATTCATGCACCTCTCACAGATTTGTACTTGCGTGTCTTCGCATACGAAGCATTTTAAAAAATATGTTGACATGAACCTTGTCTCTGCCTTAAATTATAGCTAATACAAAAAAAGTTTCCTTAACGAAACTTTTTGAGAGGTGGTCAAGTGATGTCTGAAGAAAACAAGGTTTCCCGCAGAGATATATTAAAGATGGGGACTGCAGGAGCGTTTGGAGTAGCTGGAACGTATTACTTTAATAAAATGGCACAATTTCCAACTGTAGCTAAGGCAGCAAATGATTCGTCTCACAAATCTAGCCACCATTCCAATCATGCAAACATGATTGATAAAACAAAAACGACAGGTTATAAAATGGCAGAACGGCTCCTTTCTGAGTTTGATTATGGAAAAGTTACCCAGCTGCCAAATGGGCAAACACTCCGGGAATACGAAGTCGTGGCTATTGATAAAGAAATTGAAATTGCCAAAGGAATTAAATTTCCAGGCTGGACTTATAACGGGACTATTCCAGGACCAACTTTTCGTTGTACGGAAGGCGACCTTTTGCGGTTTCACTTTATTAATAAGGGCAGCCATCCCCACTCTATTCATTTTCACGGAATCCATCCTCCAGAGATGGACGGTTTAACTTCCGTTTATCCTGGACAAAAATTTACATACGAATTTGAAGCGAAACCATACGGATTACAAATTTACCATTGCCATGTACTCCCCCTAGCCCGCCATATCCATAAAGGTCTATACGGTAATTTTATTATTGATCCAAAGAAGCCAAGAGAGCCGGCATTCGAGTTAAACATGGTTATGAATGGATTTGATTTGGATTTAGATGGCGAAAACGAATTTTACACAGTGAATGGCTATGCCTTCGCATTTATGAATCACCCTATTAAAATTAAAAAAGACCAACTCGTTCGGATCTATCTAAGTAATTTAACAGAATTCGACTTATTAAATTCGTTTCACTTGCATGCGAATTATTTTACGTACTATCCAACCGGGAGAAACGATAACCCCTCCCAGTTTACAGATACCATCATGCAATGTCAGGGAGAGCGTGGAATAATTGAGGTTCGTTTTCCTTACGCGGGAACATATATGTTTCATGCCCATGTTAGTGAATTTGCTGAGTTAGGCTGGATGGGATTTTTTGAGGTCGAGTAAAGAAGGGGAGATATTAATATGAAGGGGAAAGGAATAATTACTGGTTTAATACCGTTAATAATACTAATAGGTGTGCTAGGATTTGTGCTAAAGAATGGAGCAGGTGTAGAAAAAGATCCTGCAGCACCAATAGAAGTGTTGAACATTGAACGCATCAAGGTAACTAATACAGGTTTCGAATTATCTGTTAGTAATACGGGACCCACACCATTAACGATTTCCCAAGTTATGGTCAATGATTCGGTGTGGAATTACAGTGTCTCCCCTCAAGCTACACTTGAACGATTTGAGGAAGGAAAGGTAAACATCGCTTACCCATGGGTGGAAGGTGATCCACATACCATTAAATTAATCACAGAAAATGGAATTATCACGGAAGGTGCACTTGCAGCCACCACGCTTACTCCAGAAACCAACCGAAGCAACTTTTTGAACTACGGCTTAATAGGCTTTTATGTTGGAATAGTGCCGATTACATTGGGTCTGTTGTGGTATCCATTTATGAAACGTTTCTCACGAAAGTGGATTAATTCGATTCTTGCCCTTACCGTTGGGCTGCTTTTATTTTTATTTGTTGGGACGCTAGCTGATGGATTTGAGATTGGTGCAGAAGCTCCTTCTGTCTTTCAGGGCAATATGATTGTCATTATTGGAGCTTCCTTAACCTTCTTATTATTAATCGGCTTTGATCAGTATCAACAAAGAAAGCAAGAAAAGAAAGGGTATTCACCTTTTGGTATGGCTTTGTTGATGGCTACCGGAATAGGACTTCATAACTTTGGGGAAGGCTTGGCAATTGGTTCTTCTTTTTCTCTTGGTGAAGCCGCTTTAGGAACCTTTTTAATTATCGGATTTACCCTTCACAACATTACGGAAGGTATTGGAATCGCTGCTCCTTTATTAAAGACCACACCTAGATTGAAAGACTTTCTAATACTGGGAGGTATCGCAGGTGCACCCGCCATTTTAGGTACTTGGGTTGGGGCGTTCATCTTCTCGCCAATTTGGGGAGCTTTGTTCCTGGGTATTGGTGCAGGGGCAATTCTTCAAGTAATTTATGTAATAACGAAAATGCTCATTGACGATCATAGAACACATAGAGAACCATCTGTCTCATGGTTAAACCTTTCTGGATTCACGATTGGACTGTTAATCATGTACTTTACTGCATTTTTCGTTAAATTTTAAGGGAGAACTAAATAAATGAACTTTGGAGTATTGGACCTGAAAAGCTTCCTACTGTCGGGAATAGATTGTTCTTTAAGTGAACAATCAATTAAAGGATTAGTAGATGTCAAGGAAGAAGACATTGCAGGAGACTTCTATCCTCTTGTTCATGTTTTTTAGGTGATTTCTTGAAATAAGGTAACATGTACGACCATCATTTAAAGAGTGTTCTCTAAAGGTTCAAAAACATGGGGGCGTCATAATTTGCCTACACAACCATTCCCCCCCTAATGAAGAGGCGTAATTCATTGCAGTCCAGCACCCGAGTGGCGGATGGCACGTCACCCTGGCGAAACGATGCCTTTGTGTTACCCTGTAAAGAATTCCAATTTCAGGAGGCTGATTATTAATGTTTTCAAATATCGGAATTCCAGGTTTAATATTAGTACTTGTCATTGCCTTGATTGTTTTTGGACCAAAAAAGCTGCCGGAAATCGGCCGGGCTTTTGGACGTACTTTAACTGAATTCAAAAGTGCGACCAATGGATTAGTATCTGATGAAAAAGATAAAGAGGAAGAGAATAATCCTGAGTTAACGACTGGTGAAAAGAAACTGGATAAATCGTCAGTTTCATAAGGTTCTAGGGTAGACGGGGCAACTCGTCTATTTATTTTATTTTTAAAAAACGAGACATCCGCCAAGGAATACAGCGATATACATCTGGATTTATAAAGTATATTAGAGCTATAATAAAGCCTGTTTTTTTCGGATATCCCCTACTCCCTCCGCCTACTATTGTTTTTTACCAGCTTGATTCCTTGAAAAGAATAAGCATTTTGATATTCTTGGATTGAAACATGTTTACCCATCAAAACGTTCTAGTAATTCAATAATCACTTTAAAGGTCGATATTGTATCCATATAGGCATATCGCCCTTTTCCGTTAAAAAAGTTACCTGTCTGTATGACCGGATAGCCCATTTCCTCCAACATCTTCATTTTACCTTCCATATCTTTAACGACAAAAGAGATATGGTGAACTCCCTCACCATTTGTTTCAAGATGATCTTTCCATATGCTAGGTGATTCGCCCGGCTCGATTAATTCAACCTGAATTAACGGGGTATCGATGAACATGTATCTAGATTCTCCTTCAGTGGGCTTCCCTTTGTAAATCACATTTGTAATTTCGGTTGATCCAGAATGAATGATGGAAGGTTTTTCAATACCCAACAACTTACAATATGCATCTGCAGCCGCATCCAGGTCTTTTACAACTAACGCAAGCTGTTCCACTTTGTTAGTCCCTAATAACGGCTGAACTCTTTCATCTTCTGGTCTTTCCCATGCCGTTTTTCTTGGCTCTTCACTTTCAAGCAGCTCAACTAACGTTTTGTGATCATCTAGTGTATCCACATATACATACCGGCCGTTACTTGAAGTGAATTCACCCGTTTGCAAAGCTGGGTATGCACTTTTCTCCATGATTGGCAGTCTCTTTTGGATAGAATCTACATCAAAAGCAATATGGTGGATCCCTTCACCTACTTCATCCAGGAACTCACGCATCGTTCCTGGATTTTTATCTGGTTCTATTAGTTCAATTTGGACGGTTGGTGTATTCAGAAAAGCCAGTTTAGATTTTGATTCCGTTGGTACACCTCTAAAAGTCACTTTCGAAACAGAACTGTCACCAGTTAGAAATGGTTCTGCCTTCTTAATGCCTAGCAGTCTTGTGAAAGCTAGATTAGCAGCTTCAATATCTTTAACAACAAATGCAAGTTGATTAATGTTCCTATTGCCCAATAGTGATTCTGCCAACCTTATAAACCTTCTTCCACAATTTATTTTGTTATAAACTCAACCCAGTCCACGAACTGACAAACCACCGTCGCTGGAAATGACTTCACCGGTAATTGCACGCGCTTCGTCCGATGCTAACAGGACATAAGCAGCTACATGATCTTCGGGCATCTGGGCAAGCTGAAGTGGATTTCTTTTCTTTATGCTGCTGGCCTTCGTATCATTATCCACGATTTTAACGAATGGACTTAGAGGAGGAATGACCGATAATGCCGTCAGTGTGCCACCAGGCGCCACAGCGTTTACCCGAATATTCGGAGCGAGTTCAAAAGCAAGTTGGCGCATTAACCCTATTTGAGCATGCTTGCTTGCTGTGTACCAAACCCCGCCGCCATCAGGATAGAAACTAGCACCGGATACAGTAAAAATAATATTGCCATTCGATTTTTGCAGTTCATCAAGAGCGGCTTTTGCACCGAAGAAAGATCCTTTAACGTTAATATCGAACAGAAAGTCATATGCTTCGGAAAGTGCATCGGGAGTTACGTCGGCAAATTTGGCAAACCCATCAAAGACTCCAGCATTAGCAACGAAAACATCCAGCTTTCCGAATTGCCTGACAGTGGCCTGTACAGCCCTCTCATTGTCTTCATATTTGCTTACATCGCCTTGATGAACCAGAATCCCTTCACCAAATTCCTCCTTCATTTTCTTCAGCGTTTCTATTGAGCGGCCGATAATGCTGACTTTTGCTCCTTCTTGTATGAAACGTCTAGTGACAGCTTCCCCTATACCAGAGTTCCCTCCGGTAATCAACACTACTTTATCCTTTAACGCCATTGCCATTACAACCAGCCTCCTTGTTATCCTTTTTATGCTAGTAATATTTATACGAAGATAGCAAGATTCCTGGTATTTATCGTTGTTTGGTCAACGATGAATATCCGTTTGGAAAGTTTCCATTTACCCTCTTCGAATATGAATTCATCATTTCGTTCGCCCGAAATCAAATCGTGTTGAATATCCGTGCTACGGCTTCGGTAGATAAGAAGATAGCTCTTGACGACTGCCTTTTCACCTTCAACAAAGTCCTTAACGCGCACGTTAGAGACAAAACGGCGTGTTCTTGATGGCGGTATTTCCGCCCATGCATAATCTGTTTTCAAACGATCCACGCGCAGTCTCAGCAGCTCAATATCATCATTGAATGTAAACATTTCCGTTGAATAATCCGGGCGTTCCACCCCTTCTTTATTAATGCGAACAGGCATTTGGTAGCGCAAGCTTGAGTGCATTAGATCGAACCAATCATCAAATTCAATATCATCCAGTAATTGTGCTTCATCATACAGCCACTGTTCAAATTCACATTTAAGCAACATTTTCTCCACATTCATTTCCATTCCCCCTCCCGATTATCATTTCGTCATCAACTCCAGCCAGTACTTGTAAAAATTCCGTTGGCTCGCTTCTGTGAATTTATCATCGTAAGCAATGCCCGGTCCTATGAAATCAACAGGGTCACGATGAAGACCCATGGTATAATTATAGGTTAAATTCTTTAGGAAAGGCATTGGGCCCTGGGCTGCTTCAGTAATATCCGTAAACACTTCCGTATCATCCTGTTCGAAAATACCGGATGGGCTAAAGGTCAAGATAAACGAATCTCTTGATCTATCTTTCCAATCTTGGGAGGCGTTCTTTTCGACGAGCATCCAAGCGATCACTTCCATTTTATTGTGACCAATTGGCCGCCACATTCTAATTGAAGTGTTGGAGATGAACTGGTCTTTGATTTTTGTATGGGATATTAAAAATGATAAGTTGGGGAAAACGTTCCCAATCATATTCTTTAAGTTTGATAAAACTTCATATTGTTCTTCAGACAAATTACTTTTAAATTCATCTTTCAATTCTTTCGGGAAAGCGAAGTCAGGGTTAGGTGTCCCTAAGTTCAGCCCATGGCCGTTATCCATATGGATTTGAAAACCACGCTTTGAATAGGTGGCATTGGGTACCATGCCAAGTTTTGCAATGGATCCGTGTGTGACCATCGTGTGATAGGAATCACCAACAAAGTTATCGGAACCCACTTTCCAGTTGGAATTAACAACGAATCTTTGCGGGACCCCGATAACTTCCATTTCTGCGCGTCCTACGAGTATATCCAAATACCATTTAATATCTCCAAGAAACTCTTCAAGCGGCTCAGCGTCTTCATTCCAAGTTCCAAATAAAAGTCCTTTATAAGAATCAAGCTTCACTTTGTGAAGGCCCATTTCTGAGCGGTCAAGTGTGCTCCCATATATGTCCTTTTGAAGTGGTACCCCCACTAGCTCACCAGTGTTTTTAAAGTTAAATCCATGATAGGGACACGTAAATAAAGACTTGTTTCCTTTATCAGCACGGCATAGTTTCATTCCGCGATGTGTGCACATATTATAAAACGCCCTGATTTCCCCTTCACCGTCACGGGTTATGATGAGCGAATAGCCAGCCAGTTCACGGGTCAAGAAATCTCCTTTGTTGGGTACTTCAGATTCATGGCCGACAAAAACCCATGTTTTCAAAAACACTTTTTCATGTTCTATATCATAAACCTTTTGATCTCCAAGGAGGTATGCAGGTATAACGCCTTCCTCTGGTTTAACCGTTTCTTTCAAATAGTTAACAACTTGCTGTTTCGACATTTCTTCCAGGGACTTATCAGTTTTAAGCATACTTTTCTCTCCCTTCCATAAATTTGACCTCATAATTCATTATCCGATTTGAACGCTCTTTTCCTTGTTTTGCAGAGTAGCCAAAATACTTAATGCGGCTAAGTAACTCGTTTTCGGATTATTTGGCATCGGATCATTTTCCACTTCGAGTTTGAGTTTCCCGAACGAACCTGACGCTTCTATTAGATGGATGTTTTTCAGTACACTTGGATCGGCAATGATTTTCACTTTTGTCTTTTCAGATCCCAGACCAGCCAAAGCCAGCACAATCGCAACATTAATGTTTCTCGGAAACTGCTTGATCGCTTCTGCAGCCGACCCATCAAATAAAACCGTTTCTTCTTCCATTGAAGAACCTGCAGGTAATGCGTTTGGCGGTTTTCTCGTGGTGATGCAAACAGATTCAAGACCATTCACCGCTTTTGCCGATTTAAGTACATCAAGACCTCCAATCGCACCAGACGGAAGGAAAATATTCACGTTATTATTTTTGCAAATCAGGTTTGATTGTTCTTCAAAGGCAGCATTGGCCATCACGCCTATGCTGCTTAGTAAGAGATTTTTCCCGCTTTTAAGCACTTTAAATGCGTACTCTTCAGCAGCTTCAATCGTTGCAGCCTCTATGACTAAATCTACATCGGATTTAAGTAGTTCATCAACATCATTAAATGGCTGTGTCCTGAATTCTTCAGCTAGTTGAGCTGCGATTTCTTCACGGCGGGCATAAATCGAAACGATTTTCCCACCTGGAAGAAGCCCATCGTTATTTATTGCCTGAAGCAGAAATTTACCGATATTGCCGCATCCGATTAAGCCTAACCTCATGTAGATTCATCCTTCCTCAATTAGCAAACCCGTATGAGTCCGCAAAGAATTCCAGCCCACAATGTCTTGTTTCCCGGGAAACACCACTTTCTTTTAATCCAGGGAAGTCGAGAGCCAAGTCACTGAAAACGGTATGATTATTATGGAAAACCGCACCAGCTTCGAGTCGATCTGCCATATCAATAGCTATCTCTTCATTCTCGGTCCAAACAGATGCACGCAAGCCAAACTCACTATCATTCGCTAATTTCACAGCCTCCTCAATATCATTGAAAGGTAGGATGGGAATGACAGGTCCGAATTGTTCCACCCGAACCACTTCGCTCTGCTGATTGACATCAGTAATAATAGAAGGAAGCATATAATAACCTTTATCCCAAGCTTCAGGATTATGTTGAATGCCAGTGGTGATTATGTTTGCTCCCGACTTAGCTGTACGTTCGATCAAGCCATTCACAAAGTCATACTGTGCTTTATTATTCAATGGACCCATCGTTACGTCAGGCTGAATGCCATCACCAACTACCATCCGGCTAAATTCTTTGGTCAGCTTTTCAACAACCTCATCAAAACGTGATTCTTGGACGTACACTCGTTTAACAGCAGAACACACCTGGCCTGCAGCTCGTAAAATCCCCATCCTCAAACGTTTGATTGCCGCTTCATCCATAGTGGCGTCTTCCAAAATAATGGCAGGGTCGTTGCCGCCGAGTTCCATATATACTTTTTGTAGATTTCCAGCTGATTTCTGCATGATATTTTTTCCGGTTTCAGTACTACCGACAAACGCCACTGTCCGGACGCGGGAATCGGAACAAAGTGTATCGCCGATTGCTTTTCCTGATCCTGAGACTATATTGATGACTCCTGGCGGAAAATGTTCAGCAACTACTTTTAAATAGGTCATTATCGTTAACGGGCAATTCGTTGCAGGTTTCACTACAACGGCATTGCCTGCCAAGACAGCAGGTATGACCCTTTTGAACGTTAATATCATTGGAGAATTCCACGGAGTTATAATTGCCGTGACGCCTCTTGCCCTTCTTCGGATTTGGACTTTTTGATTTCCTTGAAGCACTTCAGGTTTCCACCAATCAAGTAACTCTGTAGCGCAGCCCTTCATGACTTCAACACATCGTAGTAAATCCTTTTTAGCTTCAACTAGTGTTTTGCCATTTTCACGTACGAACACTGTAACATTTTCCTCGATTACTTTTGAAAGTTCTTTTGCCGCCGAGTTCATCCGGTTAGCCCGATCCCTGACATCAGAACGAGACCAACTTTCAAAAGCATATTCTGCCGCTTCAATCGCTTCATTCACGATATCCCCAGAGCATATTGCCACCTGGCCAACTACTTCCGATCTGTTTGCCGGATTTATCACATCCACTTTTTCCGGCATTTCTATCCATTCTCCATTAACAAGGTATTTTCCTGAAACAAATGGATATGTCGAAATCATCCTCAATCCCCCCTACAGTTTTTTGGGCTTAAATGCTTCCGCAGCTCCTGGTGGTCCCCCAAATGGCTTTGCCATTGGTCCCACAGCTTCCATATCAACAACGATCATGGAAGGCTTACGTCTTTCTTTTGCCTTTTTCAATTCGGATATGAATTCATCTCCAGAACCAATCCGTACAGCATCGAAATGCATGGACTCAGCCAGTTTCACAAAATCGGGACTCAATAAATCCACGGCAACCTGCCGGCCATATGCGGCTGTTTGAATATTGCGCAGAACCCCATAACCTGAGTCATCAAACAATACGATGATAACTGGTAAGTTTTCTTCGGCGGCCGTAACCATTTCCCCGACATTCACCATAAAGCCTCCGTCTCCAGCCATAAGAACGACAGTTTTATCTTGACACCCTATTTGGGCACCGATTGCTGTTGGAAGACCTTGACCAATTCCACCCCCAGATGCATGAATGGAGGTTCTCGGTTCATAGATTTCAAATAAACGGCTGCCCCATACGTTTGCCTGCACAGTTACATCTCGAACTAAAATGGTATCGTCATGTAATATCTCCCTCATGCCATCTAAAAATCCCGCATAAGGTCCAAGCGTTTCCCGGAGTTGAGCGCGCACTTCATTTCTAAGCGAAAGGACTTCTTGTAAGTAAGAAGGTTCCGCATTCACTGAGTTTTCTTCGAGCTTTTGAATGATGCCAGCTAGCATATCTTTTGCATCGCCAACCAAACCTAGTGTGGCTTTGTAGTTGCGGTTAATTGCCTGCCAATCTGCATCTATCGCTATATGTTCTTCTGGAACCGGTACTTTCCAGTTGGATGTTTCGTTTCCCCTAAATCTTACACCTACGCTAATCAATAAATCCGCATTTCTCAAAAACTCTTTTGTAGTTTCAAAGGCCGCAAAATGTCCTATGCATTGTTCATGATTTTCTGGGATCGAACCTTTTCCTGACTGACTGGTTATCACTGCTGCACCAAGGATTTCCGCCAATTTTTGCAGTTCGTGCGAAGCATTGGCACTTATGACCCCACCCCCGGCCCATATCACAGGACGGCGTGCTCCAACCATTTTTTTCACGGCTTGTTCGGGAATAAATGGCTTTGAATTTGTTTCAAACGCCGAAACTCGTAGCTCCTCGAGTGAAAGATCTTCTATGATTGCCGATTGAAAGTCAATGGGAATTTCCAATGTGACCGGTCCAGTTGGTGCAGTTAAGGCTTCTTGGATCACCTTCCTTACAACCGCTGCTGATTGGGCAGGGTTTCTAAGCCTCACTGCATTTTTACAAGCACCTCTCATCATTGAAAGCTGGTCTTTACACTCATGTATGTATCCTTTGCCTGTAGCAAGATAAGAAGAAGCGACCTCACCGGTAAGATGAAGAAGGGGGACACCAGCTGCCCAAGCTTCCACTAGTGAACCAGCAGCGTTTCCTGCCCCTGTTCCGGTACTGGTAATCACCACACCCAATTTCCCAGTGGCGCGGGCATAGCCATCAGCCATATTGACGGCACCGCTTTCTCCCCGTGAACAAATGAGTTTAATGCTACCTTCTCTAAGAATTGCATCATAGATGGGCATATTGTGAATACTGACAATCCCGAAAGCAACTCCCACTCCTGCTTGAACCAGCTCCTTTACGATGGAATCGGCGGTCGTAAACTCTATTTCTTCTTGTATTTTCATCGCGTTTGCCTACCTTTTTTAATGATATATTTAAAGTGCCTTTCCGATCGCTCCTGCCGTCTCAATCGTCGAACCCGCTACATAACTTGCTTTGTCTGAAGCAAGGAAAACAATGACACTGGCCACTTCTTCCGCTTCCCCTACACGGCCGAGAGGGATATTCCGTTTTTTCGCAAGTTCCCCGTAATATTCTTCCGGATCCATATCCGGCGCATTTTTCAATCTTCTTCGCTCCCATTGATCGGTCCGGATCAATCCAAGACACACTGAATTAACCAATATATTGTCAAAGGCCAATTCCTGGGACAAGGTTTTGCTTAAATTAAGGAGACCAGCCCTTGCTGCTGCAGTCGCTACCATATGACGTTCAGGTTCTTTAGCAAGCGTTGCGTTAATATTAATAATCCGCCCCCCTCCCCTTTTCACTAAATGAGGGTGCGAAGCACGAACGGCATATATGATGGCAAAGAACTTTAATTGAATCTGTTCATCCCATTGCTCATCCGTAATGTCAAAAAAGTGACCCATGACGCTTTGACCGGCTGCATTCACCAATATATCGATCCCGCCAAACCTCTCAGCCGTACCATTAATGAAAGAATCCACATCCGATTTTGAGGTGACATCACAGGTTGATGCAAAGATATCCGCCTTCTCACCAAATGAGAGTAGTTGACTTTGTGCACTTTCCATTCGCTCTGTGCTTCTGCCGCATATAGCCACTTTCGCTCCCTCAGCTAAAAACATTTCTGCTGTTTTTAATCCTACGCCCGACGTGCCTCCCATAATGACAGCCACTTTACCTTGCAATCCTAAATCCATCTCTTCACTCCTTTAAAACCATTTTCCTTAAGCGCAGTCCTTTAAAAAACAAGAAGTTAACTTTCACTGTAACCATAACATCCAGTGCAAGAAGAAATGGAGGAAATGGACGTCCATCTCATTTCTCGGCCGTTACTGAATCATCTATAACGGAATTCACCCAGCCAGGATCGGGATCTCCTCCCATTGCTTTGCGGGCTTCCGGTTTCGGCGGCCCTGCAATCCCCCATTGATCCATTAGATGTGGTACACGTTTCCATACACGTGCTCTCCACTCCGATTCATCTTCAATCGTTTCCAGATAACATGTATACTCCATAACAAAACCGCCTGGGTCTTGGAAATAACAAAAAATATTGTCTCCAGGTCCATGACGTCCAGGTCCCCAAAGTTCTGACAGTCCCGCTTTTCGCACATTGCTTATGCCGCGCATCAGTTCATCCACTGAATCGACTTCGTATGCGATATGATTGATTGACGCATGTTCATCTTGATTAAAGGCAATGGAGTGATGCTTCCTGTTGCATCGCAGAAATGACATTTGATGCTCACTCCAATCGGTAACTTTAAAACCAAGTACATCTGTATAAAACTCAACGATCATATCTAAGTTCTTCGTATTCATTACAACATGATTAAGTTTCACTGGATCAACATTTTTCTTGTTCCAAATTGACGTTTGAACTTCAACCCAAGCCGAAAGCTCAATCACGCGGTTTTCCGGATCAATAAACCGTAATCCATAACCAGCACCTGCTTCATCCAAATAGCCAGGTGGTTCAATGATTCTAACGCCCTTCGATTGTAATATCCCCGCTGCACGATCCACTGCATTTTTATCGACCATGCCGAAAGATATATGATGCAAACCACGTTTTTCTCCCCTATGAAGGCTTAAAATATGATGTTCCGGTCCTGCACCCCGAAAATAAACCGTATTCTCCTCTTCCGGAGCATCCACCCTATCCAGTCCCCAAACCTTTTCATAAAACTCTGCTTGATCGTCGAAATTCGGAGTAATCATGCTAATATGCCGTAAATGAGTAATCCCAAGCATCCTTTTTATACCTCCCATGAATTAGATTGCTTTTTAGAAGATTTGCATTGACCACATCTAACAATCTAATCGAAAAGGGCGCCTCATTAATTTCCATAATGCAGGTGCCCTTTTCGGCTAAATGATCAGTCTTTAATAATGGCTTCTCTTTCTTTTGAGCGTTGTTTCCGCAGTTCTTCCAGTTCACTGCCTTCAGGATATGTTGGCAAGTTAGGCTTCACTGCCCCTAGCATTACGAGCATGCGCGCCTCAACATCCCCGTCATTCCTAATTCCCCGATAAACCCCTGGCGGACTGCTGATGCAGTCTCTCGCACTTAGTTTAATTTCATGCACTTCGCTGTAGCTATCCTCTTGAATTAACGCCGTGACTTCACCCTCAAGAATGAAAAACACTTCTTCAACATCATCGTGAAGATGCAAAGGCCCGATACATCCCGGCGGTAGAACCATTGTACTTAGAGTGAAATGTTCACCTGCAATTACATTTGTATCGTTATTTGCAGTGGCACCTCGTCCTATATATCTCATCTGTGCACGTCTATAAGCTGGATCGATTTCTTCTTGGAACTTCAAGACATCCCAATCAAGCGTACGGTCTTTCAATCGGGCAACATATTTTTTTTCAAAATCTTTCACTGAAAAAATTTCTTTTGTCATTTTAAAAATCCTCCCTTATTTGTTGTTTCTAAATTACATTATGTTTCACTGGTAAAACAGTGTTTCATCTATGAATTAATTCTAAATTGAAACCTTTTCATTGTCAATTAATTTTTAGAATATTTGAAACTATTTTTATAATCCGAACAATTTATTCCTTTACGATAACTTGGAACGATTTAACCAAATATTTCTTTTTCTTAACGCAAAAAAGTGCGGACACCCTAGATTTGGGATATCCACACTTTCGAAAGAGATTACCTTTTTTATTAGATTGGCACTAAAAGCATGTTCACACATCATCATGTTGAAACGACATAACCCCACTATACCCCATATAAAGGGATAACTGCCGAGAAACCTCCAGCAGTTTCGGCAAGGCGATTTTATCGATGAAATCTTCCTGATAAGCCGACTCTGTTGCAACGACATTCAAGGCTGCCAATACTTTTCCAGTCCGGTCAAAAATCGGAGCGGCAACAGAACGGATGCCAGGGTGGAATTCCCCGCTTGTCATCGAATAACCATTTTGCCGAATCGATTCCAACTGTTTTTGAAACTCACCCGGCGCAGTAAGTGTTTTGTCTGTATAAGGAGTGAGGTTTGAGATTTTGAACATTTGCATGAGCATTTCTTTTGGTTGATATGCCAAAAGTAATTTTCCATTGGCCAAAGCATGTGCTGGCAGCCGCAACCCTATGTTCACATTGACAGCAGATACCCCTCTGATCGGGGCACTGCCAACATAAACAACTTCCAATCCATCCAAAATGGACAGGTGGCAGGAAGCTCCGATTTCATCACGCAGGGTCTCCATATAAGGTTGGACTATTTCCTGGAATTTCAAACTATTCAAATAGCTGAAGCCCAATTCAAGAACCTTTGGTGTTAAACTATAACGTTTGGTATGCTCATCCTGAGACAGATAACCTATATTTTGTAAGGTGAATAATAAACGATATGGCACCGTTCGGCTTACTCCCAGTTGTTTTGCAATTTCTGAAAGAGACAAACTCGGCTGTAATTCATTAAAGAGCTTAATGATTTCCAACCCTCTTACCAATGAATTAGCACTATATTTCTCTTTATCTTTTTCTTCGCTTTCCATTCGAGTATTCCCCCCGTTGTATATCTCAATTCTCTAAGAGTTATAAACCATTTTATTAAGCTTTCTCACCTCAACTCTTACCTAGAAGGAACTTGCAGCATATTTACAACTTTTACTGCAAATTAAGTTGATGTATATTTTTTTCATACATACTTCAACTTTGCCCTACCTGTTGTCTCTGTAAAAAATCCGTAACATATTCATTGAACACTTCTGGATCTTCCTGATAACATAAATGGCCGGTATTCGGTACGATGGCAAATTCGGAATTAGGAATCCATTCATGAAAAATTCTCGATTCACTAACCGGTGTGACCTGATCCAGTTCACCGCATATGACCAAGGTCGGAACGGATATAGAAGAAAGGATTTCCATTTGGTTTAAATTTGATAAAGAGAAGGAAACAGACCGGTATCCAGCCGGGCGCACTTGCGACATGATGCGTTCTGCTTCCTTAACTAACTCAACAGAAGCATTTGGCGACATTAGCGCTTTGACCCTTTTCTTTGCCAGTTCACCCGGATTTAACGTATTGATGGAGTGCAATCTATTCTGAAGTTTCCGTTTATTTTCTTCCTGGCTAACACCAGCTGCCCCGCGAGTCGCATCAGATATAATCAGCGCCTCGACCATCTCGGGGAAACGGCTAGTAAAATCGAGTGCGATAGCCGAGCCCATCGAATGACCGAGCAGGTATACCGATTGCAAACTTAGACTCTCAAGGAATTCTTTCAATACACCTGCAAATTGAGAAAAGTCTTGAAATTCCTCTTTTGGATCGGAACTTTCACCGTACCCTGGCGCATCCCAGGCAATTACCCTAAATTCTTCATTCATCTGACAGAGCTGTTTTCTCCATGACTGAGAATTATTTCCCAAACCATGCAGGATAACAAGCGCTTTTCCTTCTCCCGATTCCAGATAATGAATCGAGAATTCTTTTAAATGGCTAATTGGCATCCTTTTCAACCTCACAATCCTTTGAATAAATAATTTAAGTGTTTATTTGTCAATTAAAGCATAATTACACATTTAAAACTATTTGGGAGACCTAACTTAATTGGCATATTATCGAAGATATATCGATCAACAAAATATATCCAAATATGCAGGTAGAACAATTAAAGAATTTTAATCCATAGATATTTTCCATAATAAGTATTTCATATACAAAACAATATAAATGAATTATAGATTTACCTGATTTTAAATACAATATCAACAAGTCGGAATTTTTAATAATTTGATATTAATTACTTCTTTTGACACAAAAGATCAAATCCACTCCCCCTTTTAAGTCCTTAATAAAGGCCATTTAGCTCATTCCCTTGTATGATTCCCCTCACAACGCAAAAAGGAATCCCATTGTAGTTCGATTTTAAACATAAAAAAACACAATGGAAGAAGTTAAAAATGACAATATATTTATTTATTCTAAAAATATTAAATTATCAAAATATTAAATTGACAATCAATTCTATTTATTTTATCGTTAATAAAGTAAAACTTTGTTTTACTTACAAAACATCACCATGACTTATCTATCACTCAGTATTTTAAAGAAAGGCGGGATGCAGCTCGTAAATGGGGAAATCGAAACTAGTGCCTATCTAAAGAAAAACCTTAGTCCACCTATTCTCAATGGTAAGTGTTTTTTGCAATGCTAAAAGCGACAAGGAGATGGTATTATGTTAAATGGGCAAAAAAGATGGTTGTATATTGCCGTTCCAATTTTTTTCTTTTGGTTTTTCGGACAAATTGATAAGGTTGGCATTTCCATCATTCAAACAGATCCAGAATTCTTGAATGCACTCGGAATGACAGGCGATGACAAAAATGCAAAGATCGGTCTTCTTTCCTTTGTATTCACCATAGCTTATGGAGTTTCAAATCTTTTTTGGGGCTTCATCATTGATAAATTAGGGGCCCGAAAAACAGCCATCGCCGGATTATTCGTATGGACACTTACCATGATTGTGTCAGGCTTAGCAAATTCATATGAAATGTTTTTAATAAGCAGGGTCATTCTTGGTTTTGGCGAAGGGATGATGATTCCAGTTTCCGGAAAAATGATTTCTAACTGGTTTAATAAACGCGAATTGGGGAGGGCCCAGGCATCATGGCTTACCGGAAACTATTTAGGTCCGGCAACTGGAGCCATTGTTTTGGTGCTCGTGATATCTTTACTCCACTGGCAAGCAGCTTTCTTTATGCTTGCGGCCTTCAACTTATTTATTAATATCCCGATGTTCATCTTTATGACAAGGAATACACCAGAAGAGCACCCCCGTATAAGTAAGGATGAATTGGCCTTCATTCGCCAATCGGAAGATGAAGGGAAAGAAATTGCCCCTTCAGAGAAAAAGAGTTTCGCTCAGGATTATCGTTTCTGGATTGTATGGTTCGGTATGCTCGTATGCTCCTTCCTTTTTTTCGGAATCAGCATTTGGCTCCCTACCTATCTAATTGAAGCAAAAGGATTCGAAAAGGAAGGGATGTCGAGCATCACTTCGCTTTCCTGGTTATTTGCTTTAGGATTTGTCTTGGCCTGCGGCTTTCTGGCGGACAAAACCAGGCGTCCAAGTTTGATGGCCTCGATTCTATTTTCATTGACTGCTGTCTTTTTAACTGTTGCGGTCTTCATCTCCAACCCTATTATGGCCGGGCTATGTATGGGACTGGCAATGGGATGTCAAGGCGGTGTTTTCCATTTAAGTAATATGCTAATGATAAAATACTCAACACCCGAAACGGCAGGACGGGCTGCTGGTCTAATTGGATTCACGAATATTATGGGCGGCTTTTCAAGCTATATCATGGGGTGGCTTCGTGACTTGTCTGGCGGGGACTTCAGTACATCGATCGCCATGCTGATTTTTACAGCCATCTTAGGTTTGGGAGCGTATATATTCTCCATTAAAAGAGAAGCGGCAGAACTGCATTTATCACCTTTGCCTGCACAAAAGATCCAAGTATGAAGCGTAAGTTCCTTGAAATCATGACCAACATTTTGATGGACTTTATCCAACCCTTGAATTATCAAGGGTTTTTTCTTGAGCGGACTATGAGTCATGTACTATTATCCCTTCAATTACTCCTTGTAGCTACTAGATAGTTCTTTTACTCTTGTCCCTCGGCATCTTTCCTTGTTCCTTGATCCAATCCTATTCTTCTGCGAATTCATGGTTCTAATTTTTTCAAATATCCCAGAATCTTAATATGGCTGCCATCCACCATCCATCTTAAAAATAGCTTCACTTATTCCAACTTCCATTAGTAGTGCTTCATTCCTGGATCAATTGCTTGGATAGCCGATCTTCGGGTTCTTCCTGGTCTTCCACAACTGAAGCATAAAACCATTTTATTTCCAAGAAAGTCCTGCTCAATACCACCGGCTTTATCATTTAGTCATCACTTACTAGAACAGATCGCGACCAAAAGGAGCATGCAGCAAAGTCATGCCCCGTTCTTAATTAGCATGGATCACTAGTTCAAACTTCTTAAAATGGCGGATAACTATTAAAGTGGGCCCACCCTTTACTGGTTATTATTATGAAGTACACTTGAAAACAATTCTGAGTGAACGAGCATATCCTATAATAAGCATTAAAGATTATATAAATTCATTTAGGTAATCCTAATTATCTCTGTTATACAGCAAGAGTTGGAAAACAGCATTTTTAAAAAAAGCTAAAACTAGATGAGGAGAGCATAATCTAAATTCACTCTGAATGTCTTGTCCTTTTTTTTGTATAAAAATGTCGATAGTTAAAATATTCAAAAAATGACAATCACTCGGTAACCCATGTTATATTGTTAATGATAAAAATACTTGTCAAGTAAGGTGAGTGCGTGAATATTGAAGTTTTAATACTCCATTATATTCAGGAAAAACGTCAAAAGCCCAATCATGCCAATGAATTATTGGATTATATTCAGAAGGAATATGTAAACGGGAAGCTGTCAATCTTTCAATATAGGAGTCTCTGTCAGGAATTATATCTTCGAGGAGCAAAGCAAACATCTTCTGGATGAAAGGAACACTTCTGACACATTTTCAAATCAAGATTTGAAATTTGTTTCTGCCCTGTTGCATCGACCTATCTTTAGGGGCTAAGTCAGCTTTATTCAACCCTTTTCTTTACTAAGAAAGACTATATCCCAACCCGAATGTTTTCCATAAATAAAAGCCTCCGTAATATGTCACCCCAGGACATATTACGGAGGTAAAGACTACTTATTCTGCAATCGCAGAATTTCCTTTGTTGACTATATGAATATATCCAAAATTAAAACCAAACCGAATGCCACGAAAGAAAGTAAGGTTTCCATGACTGTCCATGTTTTGAACGTTTCTTTTACGGTCAATCCCATATATTCTTTTACTAACCAGAAACCGGCGTCATTAACATGGGAAAACATAAGTGAGCCTGCCCCAGTTGCAATTACAAGTAATTCTAGATTTACGCCCGTCATATTTGCAACCACCGGTGAAACAATTCCTGCTGCCGTGGTCAAAGCGACTGTTGCAGAACCTGTGGCAATCCGAATCAATCCGGCCACCAGGAATGCAAGGACGATTGGTGATAATGATATTTCTTCAGACATGGAAGCAATTGCGGTCCCTACGCCACTATCAATTAAAATTTGCTTAAACCCGCCACCCGCACCGATAATTAGTATTATGGAGGCTAATGGCAATAAACATTCTTCCGTTAACTTTTTAATTAGCAATTTATCCATTCCCTGTCTGTAGCCCAGGAAATAGTAAGCTGCAAAACAGGAGATTAATAGGGCGATCACCGGACTGCCGATAAACACCAAGAATTTCCCAACGGAACCCGGCAGCGGCAAATAAGGCGCCAATACAGTTAAAACCATCAACAATACAGGCAAAAGGATGATGAAGAACGAAACTCCAGTCCCTGGTAATCCACTTGACTTTGTTACCACCCGGATCAATTCCGGTTCACCAACGGGTATAACCCGCTTATGAATCCATTTTGCGAAAAGAGGTCCGGCAATTACAGCAGTCGGGAATGCGATGATCAATGAGTACAGAAGTACGTGTCCCATGTTTGCTTTATAGATCCCTATAGCTGTCATGGCTCCCGGATGCGGAGGTACCAGCCCATGTACAATCGATAAACCAGCAAGTACTGGAATACCTATTAACAAGATGTTCACTTTGGTTGATTTCCGAATGGAAATGACCAAAGGCAGCAATATTACTAAACCAACCTCGAAAAATACCGGAATGCCTATGATGAAACCAGATAAAAGCATGGCCCATGGCAGGTTCTTCACGCCGAATTTATTAATGAAAAAGTCAGCAACCTGCATACCGGCTCCAGAGTCGGACATCATCTTTCCTAAGATGGTCCCTAAAGCCAATATTCCAATAAGGTGACCAAGGACCGCTCCGACACCCGTTTCATATGCTCCTACAATCTTGTCCATCGGCAGTCCAGAAAAAACCGCTAAAAATAAACTGGCCACAGTCAAACTTATGAATGCATGCCATTTCCACCATGATACCCCCAAAATAACAATTACGATTGCTATCAGCGTGATTCCTAATAAATATAGATCCATATGTTCTCCCCACCCCTAATGAAATCGCTTACAATCAAACCCATACAATAAATAGGCTTATTGTACCGGCTCGTTATATGTCACAATGTAGTTCTGTTTAGCCGTGTTGTAATACCCTTCACTGTATTCCATAACATTTCCGTCCCCATCACTGGAAATCCGAATCCTTTTTAATACTGGGCTATTGTTTTCGATTTTCAGTGTTTCGCAAATGTGATCAGGTGCGATGGCAACGGCAAACTCATCTCTGAATGTTTCAAGTTTGACGTTTTGATTTTCCAAAAATCTGTACAAAGAATTGATTTGGACCTCTTTTATCTCTTCTTGGTTTAAATTAAGTGAAACATAATGTGTAAAGTAAATATAAGGTTCATTGTCCAATAAATATATTCGTTCGATTCTTGTGCAATGGTCACCAAATAAAGAATGCAACTTAGAGCCTGAAGAAAGATCAACATGACTTATGTTTAACACCTTTTTTAAAATGAAGTGCCCTTCCTCCACCAAAAGCTCTGTGAAACGCTTTCCTTTGGAAAGTTTGACAATCGAACCATTCGCTATGACCCTAGTGCCTTTGCCGCTTTTCTTTTCAACATACCCCTCTTGCACAAGTTCTTTGATTGCATTACGGACAGTGACCTTACTTACGTTAAATTCTTCTTCCAAAAGAGGCTCAGAGGGAATGTTTGTGTCGATGGCATAAACCCCATGTAAAATACGATCCTTCATTATTTCTTTTATCTGTAAATACATCGGTCCATTTTTTCTGTTCACATTCATTCCTAATCTCCTGCCTTTTATCTCTTAATATCTTCCATTTCACCTTCCATTGCCGAGATTATCTCCTTTTCGGTTGCCAAAGGAGTATCCCCAACGACAGTACATGCCAGCATTCCCGAAACAGCCGCAAACCGAACTGTCTTTTCTGGGGGAAATCCCAGCAATTCGCCATGTAAGATTCCACTGGTGTAAGCATCGCCTGAACCTATTCTATCATATACGGAAAATGATAGGATATCGGAAAAGTAAAATGTTTCTTCTTTGTATATATACCCCCTCAACGTATGGCTATTATCACTGTTGATTGAACGATGTGTCCCTGCTATCGACGGAATATTGAATCTCTTTGCCGCCTCGGGGATCAACTCGATTAGCTGTTCTTCCCTTGTGGAGCCTTCAGACTTCATTCCTAAAATATATAGGGCGTCTTTCTCATTCATCATGACGATATCAGCCAAAAAAAGCATTTCTTCATAATGAGGCTTTGCGTCAGCATAACCTCCCTCCCATAAAGAGGGGCGGTAGTTGCAATCGAAACAGACTGTACCGCCTTTTTCTTTGACTTTTCTAGCCAGCACCTTCATACTTTCCCGTACAGTTTCCGCCATTGCAAGCGTAATTCCGCAAAAATGGATGATATCCGTATTTTCCGAAATCATATCCATATCATAATCGGATAAGGAGGCTGTATTAAAACTGCTTTCCAGTCGATTGGAATATGTGACACGGCTAGCCCGCTGTCCAAAACCATTTTCCAAAAAATACATCCCCAAGTATTTTCCACCTCTAGAGATGAAGTCCCTTCCAATTCCTAAGCGTTGCAAAGATGAAATCGCGGAATCCCCAAGGGGGTTATCCGGTAACTTTGTCACAAGATACCCATCATGTCCTAGCTTTGTCATCGCAGAAGCAACGTTTACTCCCGTGCCTGAAAAGGAGTATTTCAGAGTGTTGGCCTGTGATAGCAATTCATGCCCTGTTACCTGCAAACGCATCATTACTTCCCCGAATGCCACAATCCTTTTAGGCATATTTTTCAACCAATTTTTTTGTTATGGCCAATAATTTACGCACATCCTCCCCATTCGTTTTTCCAGTCTCTTCATCGATTATGGAAGAATATACATGTGGAATGACTTTAGGCACTTTTGCTTCTAATGCGATTTCTAGTATGGTCTCGAAATTATTTAAATCGATTCCACCTGTTGGTTCCAAAGCAAATCCCTCTTCACCACAAGCTTTTGCCACAGCACGATATTCATCTTCATGCTTCAGGCCTTTCATCGGGAAGTATTTCAAAGCATTTCCTCCCATATCGCGTACAAGCGCAATGGCAGCTTTGATAGGCACAATGGCAGTTTCACTTGCACCTGCACTTACTGGACCAGTGGAAATATTCACATAACCTACTTTCCCAGTTGGAGATACAAGTGAATTTATCCAGCTATCCTTCTCACCTAAATTGGCCCTTGTAGCACCAACAGCAGGAAAAACCTGGTTAATATGACTGCCTGGATAGTATTTTGCTATTTCTGCGACAACCGCTGCCTGTCTATTATCGCCCGCGCCCAATCCTATTGAAACGGCCTCATCAATGGCTTCCCCGTATTCTTTCATTGCTGTAACACCAGCTTCCACAGTTGGATAATCCTTTGAGAGTACACCAACCAATACATGGCCTTCCGCTGCTTCAAAGACTTCCACTGCATTTTCTACACTATTTGCAAGTACATTTAAGGCTACACGATCATTCAATAACCGTTTGTTTATGTTTGTCATCCTTGTTTTCCTCCTAATATGGTTCTTAATTGTGCTTCAATGACATGTATATCATCACCTTGCAATGGGCGAGGGTCTATATCGAAAAAGCCTTGCCGTATCCCATAATCACGTGTGTAAATGGCGATTTCCCCATTTCTGAGCTGCTCGTTCACTTCCTTCGCCGTTGTTTCCGTTATTAAAGAATCAATGGAAATACGTGCTCTATATATGGCACGTCCGGCTTCATCCTGAACGATCGTTACTTTTACGCCATCAATTGAGTCAAGTGTTTTGAGAACTTGTAAACTAGCTTTCTCTTTTTCACTATTATCCTGTTTGACAAAATACTCATCCAATGCCTGAAGCAGCCCAAAGCTGGTTTCCTTACCGACCTTCATGCTCCTGCCGATGCAGTGCAATTGAACCTTTACCCATTCGATATATTTTTTTCTGCCCGCAACGATACCGGATGTGGGGCCTTCAATGGCTTTTGATCCACTATATATCGCCAAGTCGGAGAACTGTACATATTTTTCCAAATCCTCCTCCGCTGCTGCATCGACAATCAGAGGGATATTATTCATTTTGGCCACTTCCCATGCTTCTTCGACTGATATAATATTTTTCTGAACAGCATGATGCGATTTCACGTATAAAATGGAGGAAGTATTTTCATTTATGGCATCCGCAATATGTTCTGCCTTCCCTTCGTTTGCATACCCAACTTCAACCAATTTTCCGCCACCCAGGTAAATCATGGTTTCAACCGGTGCACCATACTGTACGTTATGACCTTTCAGCATGATGATTTCATTCTTTTGAATGAGATCTTGATGAAGCCTTTCGCTTTTCCTTCTATTTCCTTCAGTAACGATCGCCGCTACTGAAAGCGCAATTCCACTTGATGCTGAGTTTACGACGACAGCTGCTTCAGAATGAAGCAAATTCGCTATATGCTGGCCTGACTTATCGACTAAATCAGAAACCTCAACATAATTTTGCCCACCTTTTTTCATCGCATCCATCACTGTGTCAGTTGGGGCAGACACCCCCAATATGCTCATTCTTCCGCTTGCATTGATGACTCTTTTCAAATCGTATTTAGCATTCAATGAATTCTCCATTTATAACAACTCCTTTAACGACAACTCTTTTTTCTGCCATCCGTTTTTCTCCTTCGGAATCAATTAAAAGGGTCGGCTCATTCTTGATCGAGAATAAGGTTAAGTTCGCAATATCCCCAGCTGAAATCCTGCCAAGCTCGGGTTTATGCAACCAAGCTGCTGCATTGACCGTAACGGCTTCTATTACTTCCTTTAATGGATAACCCAGATACAAAAATTTTGTAAGCACATATGCCATATTAAAAACTGGCCCATTCTCTCTGTTTTTCTGATATATATCCGTACTGATCGTATTGAAGCGTATTCCCCGCTTTTTCGCCATTTCTGCAGTTTTAAAAGAAAAGCTTGCCGTTCCATGACCTACATCCAAATGGACACCACGTTCAATCGCCTTACTGAACTCAGTCAGCGGTTCTTCTCTTTCATCAAATAAATTATTCGCTTTACCATTTAAGAAATGAGTAATAATGTCCTTTTCCTCAAGTAATTCAAGGACTTCTTTAATATCAGGCGGCCCTGAACCGATATGGACCATTAATGGTAAACCAGTTTCAGCCGAGAACTTCCTAGCGACTTTTAATGGCTCGATACCATTTGGACCAACCACACTTTTACTTATTCTCGCTTTAAGTCCAACGACAAAATCCCCGTACTTGGAGATTGCATTCCTTAATTCCCCTTCGTCCAGCCATGAAATATCCGATAACTCATCAATCCTTTTCAAGCCAATCCGCGAAATATTCAGAAAGGCGAAAACATTTGTTTTGGAATTTTTACAGCTGTTAACGAGATCAGATATCCTATCTGCCCCCGTGCTTCCCGCATCAATGACCGTTGTTACACCAGTTTTATATCCAATATCATCAACCTCATCACCATAAGGATCGAATTCCGGGAATGCATGTACATGCATATCAATCCATCCGCTGGAAACAAAAACTTTGTGATCATAATCTATTATTTCATCTCCAGATGCAGTTCCGGGCAAAGCGATTTCTTTAATCATCCCATTTTCCAGTATGATATCTGCTGCATTTCCGTCTAACATCTTTACATTTTTCAGAATTAAACTACCTGTCATTTCCCTCATCCTTTTCGGTACATCCTATCGATTGCAAGTAACTTTGTATAAGGTTGCTCAATTGTGAGAATTCATTTAATTTTCTTACAGAAATAGATTATCACATTTCCATAAACTAATCAATATAACGTTATAATGTTTAATTTCACTTTTTAAAAAAATCATTCATTATTTATCCATTGCCAATCTACTTAATAGAGTGATCAATTAAGGGGATGCCCAATAAGTCCTTAAAATTAAAACGAATTGTTACAAAGTAAATGATGCCCGCTATTTTTTCCTGAAGAAAATCTTATTTTCAATGCTGTCATTTTATAAACCCAAAAGAAACTCTCTGAAATTAATTGATTATTCTGATAATTAACCGCCTAAAAGCAGTGAAGTTATACTGAAATTCACTGCTTTAATACGTATTTTTCAAAAAGACCAAAATGAAAATTAATATAGTGCCTTTCTTTCTATATATAATGGAACCTGTACATGCCAGGAAACCATATTTTATTCTCTATGCGAGATGTCACGTGTTCGGTCAGTTTTCCCACTATTTGTTTAAGCCGTTCCGTTTCCTCTTCATTTAAGACGCTATAAAAGTCACGAAAGATTTTGGCGAAACACTTATTGATGGAATGATAGGTTTCCCTTCCACTTTCGGTTGATTGGATAAAAACGACCCGCCGATCATCCTCACTGTGTACCCTCTCAATCAATTTCTTCCGTTCGAGCCGGTCAATTAGCGCAGTTCCTGCTGCAGGTTTGATCTTCAAATGATTCGAAACATATTTAACGGCCATGGATTCATTGAAGACTATTAATTGCAATGCCCGATACTGTACTGAGGTTAAATCATATTTAACCAATAACGGTTCCACCAATTCCTGTGAGAGACTGCTTAGTTCTTTGATTTCTATATGTAAATTGTACAATTCACCTGAATGCATGTTTGACAATCCTTTCTTATTGACAACTATCCATCTAAAACTATAACATAATTAACGTATCAAAAAATTAACCATACGAATTAAAATGGTTATTGATCTATAAAGAGAGAGAGAGGCTGTACATGTCAGCAGAGCAACGTAAAAAGATCATTATCCTAATGATCAATATGTTTATAGCAATAGGAAGTTTCGGTATCATCATTCCCATTTTACCAGCATACCTGGCCTCCATTAATCAAGGCGGTACCGCCGCTGGCCTAATGATTGCCATTTTCGCAGGTGCACAACTTATCTTTTCACCAATTGCCGGAAAATGGACAGACCAATTCGGGCGCAGAAAAATGATTATTTATGGGTTGGTCGGTTTGACATTATCCATGTTTATTTTTTATGCAGTCAATTCCATTTGGTTATTATATGCTTCGCGTATCATCGGCGGGATCGGTGCCGCATTGCTTATACCGGCAATATTTGCTTATGTAGCTGATATCACCACATTTGATCAGCGCGCTAAGGGCAATAGTTTAGTATCTGCCGCCATGTCCCTAGGTATTGTAGTCGGTCCGGGAATTGGAGGATTTCTAGCTGACTTTGGCTTGAAGTTTCCCTTTTTGATTTCCGCGCTTGTATCCCTGTCTGCAGTGGTATTTTCCATTTTTGTTTTAAAAGAAAGCGAAACGGCACAAGTTACTCAACCCATGGATGCAAAATCTGAAACGATGGTTCGGAAGATTGCCCTATCCGTGAAAATGCCCTATTTCACCCCACTCATCATTACACTTGTAATGAGCTTTGGTTTAATGGCATATGAGTCTGTAATTGGGCTTTATCTTGATAATCAATTCAATTCAAGTCCTAAGGACATCGCCGTAATGGTTACAGCCACAGGTATCGTCAGTGTAATTGTACAATTGTTTGTCGTCGACCGGATTGTACGCCGTTTTGGGGAAGTGAATGTGCTGAATATCTTTATCAGTGTTGCAGCCATCGGTTTCCTCCTATCACTTTTTGCTTCAAGTTACCTGATTTTCTTTTTAATCTCACTTATCATCTTCCTTTCCACCTCCATCTTACGTCCAGTTCTTAACACACTGATTTCCAAGATGGCAGGAAATGAGCAGGGCTTTGCAATGGGTATGAATAATGCGTATATGAGCATCGGAAATGTGCTCGGACCCACACTTGCCGGAATGATGTATGATGTGCACATTACCTATCCGTTCATGTTGGGCCTTTTCCTCTTATTCATCACTTTGATGATCACTATGGCTTGGCAAAAGCGATCTCTTCATGCAAAGGCATTATCCTAGACCTGAAGAAGGTACTATCAATTTTATTCATTTAACAAAAACCCCGAGTAGCTGCCGCTATTCGGGGTTTTCGTTATGATTTTTATATCCTTTCTGCTTGTAATCGAAATCCTCCAAAATAGTATATTCACGAGTATTTGCTTCGAATTCACGAGTAAATGCACGAATCTCACGAGTATTTGCTCCAATTTCACGAGTAAATGCACGAATCTCACGAGTATTTGCTCCAATTTCATGAGTAAATGCACGAATCTCAGGAGTAACGCTTCAATTTCTTGAGTATTTGCTCCAATTTCGTGCGTAAACAGCTCAAAATCTTCTGGAAAGCTCGAATTCACGAGTATATGCGATATATATAGGTTTGATTTCCCTAATAAACCAGGAAATCAGGCATTTGACCATAATAAAAAGCGGCCTTTTTCCGCTTGGAAGGGAATTAGGCCGCTTATCATTCCGTTCTTCTCATTTCATATTGTTATAAGGGGCAAATGGATTTCATTTAATAAAAACCGCTTTCTTCCCCTTACTGCTTTCGAAAGCCGCATCAATGATTTTAATCACCGATAGCCCCTCCTGAGCAGTGACTGGAGCTTTTTTCCCGTTCAATATACTATCGGCAATTGCCTGGTAATACGTTAAATAAGAACCATGCAGAGTTTCAATGGTTTCATGTGTCTCATTTTCACCTTCAACGGTAACCAGCTTGCCATAAAACTCAGGTTCATCTGAACCCCAAGAGCCATCCACCGGTTTTTTCCCCTCACTCAACGCCACCTCTTGGCAATCAAGACCGTACTTGATAAATGATCCTTTACTTCCATGCACTTGAAACCGCGGTCCATTACCCGGTACGATCGAGCCTGAATGCAATATCACTCTCAGCTTTTCATATCCTAATATCACATGGAAATAATCATCCGTTTGGGCATTCTCTTTTTGCGAAAATACATCTGCCCAAACGAATTGCGGCAACCCAAACAAATACAAGGCTTGATCGATCAGATGTGATCCTAAATCAAATAGCATACCTGTTCCTGGGCCTGGTTTTTCCCTCCATCTATCCCTGACCACCGGCCTGAATCGATCATAATGGACCTGGTATGTATTGATTTCCCCAAGCACTCCATCATCAATAAGTTTTTTAACCGTCAAAAAGTCATTATCCCATCTCCGGTTATGATAGACGCTTAATAGCAGATTCTTTTCCTCGGCAATCTTAATGAGCTCCTCTGCCTCCCAAGCTTCCACTACCATCGGCTTTTCCAGGATGACATGCTTCCCGGCTAACAAGCTTTGCTTGGCCATTTCATAATGTAAACCACTCGGTGTTGTAATAACAGCCAAATCGATGGACGCATCTTCAAGAATATCCTCTAAGCTGCTTACCACCTCCACATCCTTCAAATCTTTTTGGACTTTTTCCTTTTTGGAGCTGACTACTTTCGTTATTTGAAATTCCCCTAAAACACTTAGTAATGGCGCATGAAACGTAGCCCCTGACAATCCATACCCAACTATACCGACTTTAATTTTTCTCATTCGTTCCCTCTCGCTTTCTTGTTCCTCTGATACAATCATAAAACTGATTTTATGCTTTATTTTTCATCATTTGTCCGGATATGTTTGTCTCAAAAACTTTACAGACTGATTAATCAATTCTTTCAAAACATTAATTTCGATATCTGCCACTTTATTGATGTATACACATCCTTTTCCGGTGGTGTGTTTTCCAAATGCCTGTAACAATTCTACCCTTCTTTTGTCGCCCGGAGTAAAATATAGACTGATTTTTGCTTTACGAGGTGAAAAGCCAACTAGAGGGGCATCACCTTCGTGACCAGATTCATATTTATAATGATAGGTACCGAAACCAATGATGCTCGGTCCCCACATCTTTGCCTCAAAACCTGTCGTTTCGGTAAAAATATCTAATAATTTATATGCGTCTTCACGTTTTTTTAGATTATCGACTTTCTCAATGAACTCAGTGACACTGCTGTCAGTTTCTTTGGTTTTTGGTTTATACATGACCGGAACCTCTCCTATACTAGTAAAAATTCAAAAGATTTCCTTTGCCAAAAACTTAATACCCTAGACGATCGTGTTTTTAGCGGTGACGTGTATGTATGCAGCTAAAACATTAATTTTCGATGAAATCCTAACCATTCAATTGCATGACGGACGAGCTTCATTACTAATTCTCCAAGCCTCATGGCAAATCCTTTAATACAATACCCTTAATATATTATAGAACATCGATTCGTTTTATTCTAATTTAAGGGCAAAGTGTATAAAGGTATATTTACTATATTAGGATTCGATTAAATGAAAATCGATTTATTGGTACGTTTAAAACGGTACTTTTTCATAAAAATCTCTACGATCAGAAAAGATGAGAAGGAACAATACTGACCGTAGATTAGAGTAAATCAATAGTTGCATGAAAGAAGGGAATTGGAGAGCAAAATAACAGTTTAACCGGTTCCCTATTGCCGTCGGATCTTTTCAATTTCATCGGCTATGAATTGCACCTGTGTCCCTACGATGACTTGAATGCTTTGGGGACCAACGATATTAATTCCTGCAACCCCTGTTGATTTGATTTTATTCTGATCGACAGCTCCCATACTCTCCACTTCAACTCTTAAACGGGTAACGCAGTTATCTACAGTTGTTACGTTAGCGTCTCCGCCCAGCCCCTCATAAATTGCAGAGGCCATCCCAAAGAATTTACTCTGATTAGACCCGTCTAGACTGCTGCCTGCTTGTGCACTCGCTCCTCCACCATCAAGCTCATCTTCTGTATCATCTTCTCTTCCGGGTGTCATTAAATTAAATCTTGTTATCAAGAAGCGGAATAAGAAATAATAGATAACGGCGAAAGCCAGTCCTTGAAGAAGCAGCATATATGGTTCATTTGCCATTGGTAATCTTGAACTTAAAACAAAGTCAATGAATCCTGCACTAAAACCAAACCCTGCTGTCCATTGGAAGGTCGCAGCAATAGCTAACGAAATTCCGGTTAATAAGGCATGCACCACAAAAAGGGCTGGTGCAACAAACATGAAAGCAAATTCCAATGGTTCAGTAACGCCTGTAAAAAACGAAGCGAAACCTGCAGCGAGCATTAATGATGCCACTTGTTTTTTCTTATGGGATTTTGCCGTATGGTACATCGCAAGAGCTGCTGCTGGCAAACCGAACATCATGACGGGAAAGAATCCGGCTTGGTACATGCCTGTGGTTCCTTTTATTCCCTTTCCAGCCCAGAAATTGCCGATATCATTAAGTCCTATTACATCGAACCAGAAAACGGAATTTAACGCATGATGTAAACCTGTTGGTATCAACAGCCTATTGAAGAATCCATAGAGTCCTGCTCCAGTAGCACCCATTTCACTTATTCCTTCTCCAAATATAACTAACCAGGAGTAGATGAGTGGCCATACGAAGAATAATATAAGGGAAACAAGTAACATGGCAACAGCAGTAAGGATGGGGACAAGTCGTTTACCGCTGAAGAAAGCGAATGCATCCGGCAGCTCGACCTTACTGAACCGATTATACATAGCTGCAGCTACAAGCCCTGAGAGAATTCCGACAAATGCATTTTTTATTTTCTCAAATGCTGGATTTACATCTTTTGCATCAATTCCCTGCAGCATCGCTACCGAGTCCGTAGAAAGCAATGTCGTTATGACCAGATAGGCTACCAGCCCGCTCAAAGCAGCGGCCCCATCTTTTCCTTTCGACATCCCCAACGCTACCCCTACAGCAAACAAGATAGCCATATTGTCAATGATCGAAGAACCTGCTTTTATTAAGAAAGCTGCTAACGGACTTCCGGCTCCCCATCCTGCTGGATCTATCCAATAACCGATCCCCATTAAAATGGCGGCTGCCGGCAATACGGCTACTGGCAGCATCAAGGAACGTCCAATTTTTTGAAGATAATTTTTCATCTCGCTTTCCTCCTGACAATTACTGATTTAGGGCAAACCCCTATATTCTATTAGACAACGGTTCCTTCCATTTTAGAACTTCATTTCATTTTTAAATTTGGCTATATGCAGGAATAAAGTCTTAGCGATTTACTCCTCCATCGAAAGTTAATAAAAAAAGAAAAGTCCAACCGGACTTTTCTTTCACTTTTATTTATAGAGCAAGTAATTTTTGCGAACCTTTGTAAAAGCATCCTGCTTTACTTGATATTCTTTCATGATTTCATCTACTGATGAACCTTCTTCAATCCTTGACTTTACCCAGCCATTGCCAATCAATAGGTTGAAATTGTAGGCTGCAAGGAATTCGAAATCATCTGGGTATAGATCATGGATGGTCTTGATGATATGAAGTCCAGTAGGAACAGCCTTGAATTCCGCTCTATCCGTTACATAAATTTCGACTCCATGGCTGAGTTTACCCGCATGCTTTGAAAACGTAGGGGTAAAAGAGGCGGCCCTGAATTTTACGCCAGGTAACCGTAATGCATTTAATTTCCCAGCAAGTTCATCGCTGTTTATATGGGGAGCACCAATCAGTTCGAATGGTTTAGTCGTCCCTCTGCCTTCCGAGACATTCGTTCCTTCGATCAATCCTGTAGCGGGGTATACGAATGATGTGGATACGGTCGGCATGTTCGGTGACGGCAAGACAAAAGGAAGCCCAGTATCGTCATAATCCATATCTCGTTTCCAGCCTTTCATCTTGATGACCTTTAGATCGGCTCCAATTTTAAACTCCTTATTGAACAAAGTCGCGAGTTCACCAACTGTCATCCCATGTTTAAGAGGAATTGGGTACATACCAACAAACGATGAGAATTCTGGTTCAAGTACAGGTCCATCTACCGATTCCCCTCCTTGTGGGTTCGGCCGGTCCAGCACGATAATGGGAATATCATTTTCTCTTGCTGCTTCCATTGCATAAGCCATCGTGTAGATATAAGTGTAATAGCGTGTTCCGACATCCTGGATATCAAAGACAAGGACCTCAACATCTTTTAACATTTCAGGTGTCGGTTTTTTCGTTTTACCATATAAGCTATAGACGGGCAAACCTGTTTTTTCATCAATATAATATTCAACACTAGCACCAGCTTGCGCATCTCCGCGCACTCCATGTTCGGGACCAAATAACGCAGTCAAATTAATATCCGGATCGTCATGTAGTAGATCGACAATGCTGGTTAATTTAGAATCGATGCCAGTTGGATTCGTAATTAGCCCCACTTTCTTTCCTCTTAACACGTTCTTTTCTTCTTTTAAAAGGACTTCAATTCCCGGACTGACCTTTTGATTTTTCTTCTCCTTAACAGCCGTCACACTTTTTGAGGAAACGATGCCGAAAGCAAACAGGCAAATGGTAAATAATATAATTATTCGTTTCAAATTATTTCCCCCTCCATTGTTTAATGGGTTTTCCTGATTTGATATCTAATCCATATCCAAGTTTATAAAGGCTTTCAGAGGGTTTAGTCACTGATGGTATATCGACCGGCAAAGTTCCTTTAGGTTTTGATCCTCCAAAAATGGTCGAGATGCCTGCCGGAATATTTGGCTGTCTATAACGCCCATTCGAATACCCTTTAAATCCGTAAACAGCAAGCACCGCTTTTGCTTCTTCAAAATTTGCAACATCATAAGGGTTTCTTAAACTCATTAAAACAAATTCTTTATCTTGCTTCTTAGCATGATTCATGACCGCTCTTGGGAAGGCAGTTGCCCACTTCGAAGAATCTTGAACGCTATCATCGATCACTCCATCATTGACAGCCGGATCGTTTTTGACAATATAGGAACCAGTAATGACAAAGTCTGATTCATCAATAAGTCTAGCCACTTCATCTGTAAATGACTTTTCCGAAAAACTCACACCCGTTATTTGGACTTTCTTTATTTTCTTTTTATCAGCTAATTCGCGGATGCTCCTTGACATTGATTCAACTTGATCATCAAAAGGAGCAAGCACTAAAACTTTTTCATTTTTCTTAGGTTTGAAAGGCAAAGTTCTTCCTTCATTTTTTAATAGTGTGATGGCATCTTCCGCAATTTCCGTTTCTTTTTTCAGATGATCTTCATTCCCGACCACTTGAAGCGCGGTTTTGATCTTTTTATCGCTTGGAGTTTTATCAGGGTTTAAAATCCCTCTTTTCACTTTTAGTTCAAGTATCCTCGTTACAGATTGATTGACTTGAGCTATAGGAATTTCGCCGCTTTCCACTGCTGCCTTCACTGCATTGAATACAGTGGTTATATTCTTTTCCATTTGGAGCGAATTTACTTGTGCAGGCATCAATGCAATATCAACACCCGATTTCAGGGCAAGGACCACAGCTTCTTCCTGTCCGAAGTTGTCCGCGATGGCTTTCATATTCAAAGCATCTGTAACCACAACACCGTCAAAACCCATTTCTCCACGTAAAAGATCTGTAATGACCTTATGTGACAACGTTGCAGGAACCATAATTTCTTGACCGTCTTTTTTACTGATATACGTAGTGTTGTCGAATGCAGGGAATTGAACATGTGCAGTCATCATCATATCCACTCCAGCATCGATGGCCTTTTGGAAAGGAACCAACTCGATGGAACGCAAGCGCTCTTTATCATGAGAGACAAGAGGGAGACCATAATGACTATCGACTGCTGTATCTCCGTGGCCAGGGAAATGCTTTGCCGTTGCTATCATGTTCTGATTTTGCAATCCATTTATCGTTTGAATGCCCAACTTTGATACAAGTTCCGGTTCAGAACTGAAGGAGCGAACGCCAATAACTGGATTTCCGGGATTATTATTGACATCGACAGACGGCCCAAAATTGACATTTATGCCAAGTGACGACAGTTCCCTCCCGATGATTTCTCCAGTTTGGTAAGCGTAATTCTCATTTCTGGTTGCACCAAGCGCCATATTACCTGGAAGGTTCGTTCCGGTTTGAAGGCGGGTTACGATTCCACCTTCCTGATCAATCGTTATGAACAGCGGAAGGTCTTGGCTTGCCCTCTGCAAACCATCCGTGAGCCGAACCGTTTGTTCGGTGTCGACTACATTCTCAGCGAACAAAATCACACCGCCTAGATGATATTTTTTAATGATGCTTGCAATTTCTGAGTTCATTTCAATAAACCCTGTGGCCTCCACCTCTTCTTGTTTTTTCCAATTACGAAAATCCGGCATGAGCATTTGGCCGACTTTTTCATCAACTGTCATGTTTTCAACGATTTTCTGAACGTCCGATGCTGAATTTTCGTTCTCTAATCCCATTGCAGCCGCATTCCCTCCCAGAATGGATATAACCAAGAATAATGCGATTCCAGCTGGGACACATATCCTTATTATCATTTAGGCTTCCTCCCTTGTTTACCTTTAAGTTCTTGTAGTAACACTTCCATATCCAGTACCATGAAAGGGGTAAATGAATGGAAATGATCTAAATAGATCCTATAAAGAAATCAAGGCAGCATCCGGAATCCCATCAGCCGCCTCTTTAACAAGCCTTCATGTAATAAATCCGTTTATCCCAGTATCATTGATCGTTCGATCTCACTTTCCCTTCACTCAACAGTTCTATGGATTGACCAGGTTTTAGAAGGGAAAGCAAGGGAATATCTTCAACTATTACTCGCCCTATCACATTGACTCTATGATCAGCCTTCAGGTCTCTCCTGCAAATTTGAATCTCTCCCCGATACCTTCCGTAAGCATCATTGTCCATCGTTATGGATCCAAGGCTGCGTGTAACTGTATTACTCGGCACGATATTTGCTGAGACGCGGGTATTTTGCAGCCGGAAAACATCTTGAGAAACATCTGGCCTTAATTTATATTGACCGCCTTGCAAAAGTTGGGATTCCATTCTAATAGAAAGAATATTGAGATTTTTATAGACAGTTAGATTCTCAAGCAAATTATTCTCGGTTCCTTGATCTCCTACGTAAACTCCGTCCACATGCTGAAATAGCTCAACACCGGCAGCGTAAGGATTCATTAACCTGTGTTTTTCAAGCGTCGGAAGGCCATCGTGAAGAGGACTGCGTTTACTTCCAGCACCCGGGATGAAAGCAAAGATCGGTATACCGTATTTCTTGAATATTCGATTTTGTTCATGAAAGAATTCTTCCTCAAGGCCCGTTTCACGCCTTGGATAAAAGTTATGCCAAGCTATCAAACTTTCCGGTTCTACGCCGCTCCCGAGTATGGCTAGAAGTTCATCTTCATTTAACGTACTTGCATTCAGTGAGAGGGAAAACACCTTGGATAAAGATGTAACAGTTTCTCGATCAAACCCATCATCAAGTCGAATACCTTTAATACCCAATTGCCTTAAATCCGTAAATCTGCCAATCCCTAAATGATCAAGAGTGTTTAATGACACATCCGCATGGATTTCCATTCCATAGGAATCTGAAAGCTTTAAAAGCCTGATCATCCTCTTTACGAGGTCACCCTTTTCTTCAGGAATATGAAGCGAGGTAAAGGCCCTTTTCACTCCTAGGTTAGCAGCATGGTTGATTTGTGCTTCTGCAAGTGGGTCCTGTAGATAAAAAGAGATTCCGATCACTTGAATTCAACAGCCATTTCATCATTAAATCCAAACAAATACGTAAAAATAAATCCTGCTATATAGGAAATGAACAACCCAGCCAAGAATAGACCGATTTGATTTGGATGCACTAAAAAGGTAAGCGGCAGTCCAGAAACACCAATGGACGACGTCGCAATTCCGAATTGTGCTTGGAATGCCCCGCCTACTCCAGCACCTAGACAGGCAGTTAAGAAAGGCCGGCCCAGTGGCAGAGTCACTCCAAATATAAGGGGTTCGCCGATACCAAGCATTCCTGAAGGAAGGCCTCCGCCGATTGCCCTCTTTAAACTCGCTTTCTTCGTTTTCATATAGATGGCAAATGCCGCCCCAACTTGGCCTGCACCACCCATTGCCAAAATGGGAAGCAGCGGATCATCCCCGATAGAATTGATCAATTCTAGATGGACAGGCGTTAAACCTTGATGTAAACCAGTAATGACTAGGGGAAGGAAGGCCGCACCAAGCACGAATCCAGCCACAACACCGCCGAAGTCCAACACATTCAATAACCCTGTCGTAATGGCATCCGATAAAAACCCTCCTACCGGCATAAAAACAATGTAAGTGACAATCCCAGTAATGAGTAAAGCGATGGTTGGCGTCAAAATGATATCAAGTGATTGAGGAATGAATTTCCTGACCTGTTTTTCCACCAAGGCTATGAAAATAGCGGCAAAGAGGACTCCTATCAACCCACCGCGGCCAGGGAGCAAATTTTCACCGAACAGGGAAATGTCGCCGACAGCCGGATTGATGACCAAGATACCCGCCAACGCACCAAGTGCAGGGGATCCGCCGTATTCCTTAGCGGCATTGGTCCCAACCAAAATCCCCAGGTAGGCAAACAAACCAGATCCAATAACGGTTAATATGATGGCTAATTGCGATTCTGCTGCAAGCCACCCCGCTTGAACGGTCGCTTTTGTTATACCGGTAATCAAACCGGATGCCACTAAGGCGGGAATTAAAGGGATGAAAATACTTGCAATCCTGCGTAAAAAAAGTTTAAAAGGTTTTGCATTTTTTCTATCATTCTCTGATTTGTTCTTCGATGCCACCTCTTTTAAGTTCAAACCGCCGTAAGATTCCAAAAGCTTTTCAAATTCTGTATGAACCTTGTTCACCACGCCTGGCCCAAGGACGATTTGTATCGTTTCCTCTTCAATGACGCCCAGAACACCTTCCGTGTTTTTTATATCTTCCATGTTTACTTTTAAACGATCGATTGGCAATACCCTTAGTCTGGTCATACACTGTGCAGCATCGGCAACATTTGATGCCCCGCCTAATTTCCCCAATAACTCTTCTGCTAAACTGGCGTACTTATCCCCCTTACCCATTTAAAAGCCCCCTTTGTCAAATCTCGTAATATTCATTTATAACGATCCGTCATCGACTTGATTGCAGACTTGGTATTATCAATATATTGGACAGTCTCTTCATATTGCTCTGAAGCCATCCCCAAAAACAAAATATCAATCATATATAACTGCGCCAATCTTGATGATGTCGCTGCACTCCTAAATGGTGCTTCATTCGAAAAGGATGTATACAGTGTGGCGTCACACAAGGAAGATACCGTTGTTTGGCCAAAATGAGTCAGCCCGATCGTCTTGACACCACGTTCTTTAGCAAGCTTCAGTATATTGACAACTTCAGGTGTTTCCCCGGAGAATGAAATGGCAAAAACGATGTCATTTTCATCAGCATTTGCAATCAGGGTTGCAACTAAATGCATATCCGTAAAAGCCGTTGCCCCTTTATTGATACGAAGTAATTTTTGCTGAGCGTCTGCAGCAACTATATTCGAGGCACCCACTCCGCAAAAGTGGACGGTCTTAGCGTTCAGCATCAACGTTATCGCCTGTTTGAGAGTGTCGTGATCGATTATTTCAGATGTGTCTCGAATGGACTGAATCGAATTACTCGTTGTTTTTTCAACAATCCGATACAGTGATTCTGAGGGCTCGATATCCCTGTAGCCCTGTTCAACAGTCTTCATCAAATCTCCGGCAATCCTTATCTTCAAATCTTGAAACCCTTTTATTCCGAGAGATTTACACAACCTAATAACAGCAGCCCCGCTTGTTTGAGCAGAAGTACTTAATTCCTGTACAGTGCTGTTCACAACTTCATGAGGATTCTGAAGAATATATTCTGCTAGTTTTTGTTCTGATTGCGGGAGCTTGCTCAACATCGTCTGTATGATGGATAATCCTCCTGTAGCCATTGCTTCCCTCCTTAATCTTCATAGATCGAAATGGCTTTTCTGACATCTCCACCCGCTTTTTCTAGTAACTCCATTGCTTTATCATAATCTGTTGACGTTTTTATCATAACTATCGCTGGTTTAACTTGATTATTTGCTTTTTCAAGCATATTCAAAGCATGATCATAGTCAGCATTTGTTAAAGTTTCTATGATGCTAATTGCACGATCCTTCAGTTTTTGATTACTGACATTTACATCAATCATCAGATTTTCATAGACTTTTCCCAACCGGATCATGGTAGCCGTCGAGATCATATTGAGGACCATTTTCTGTGCGGTTGCCGCTTTCATTCTTGTGGACCCTGTTAAGACTTCCGGTCCGACCACCACTTCAATCCCTATATCAGCTGCTTCTGTGATGCTCGCGTTTTTATTGCATGATAATGCCACCGCTTTAGCCCCAACCATTCTTGCATACCGTAAAGCGCCTTTCACATATGGGGTACGGCCGCTTGCCGCAATGCCAATAACCGTATCATTTGCTGTTAGATCCACGTCGATTAAATCACATTCCCCAAACTCTTCTTTATCCTCCGCTCCTTCGATGGCTCGAACGAACGCCTTTTCCCCTCCTGTGATTATGCCAAGCACCCTATCAGGTGGTGTGCTGAATGTCGGTGGACATTCCACGGCATCCAGCACACCGAGTCTTCCACTCGTTCCTGCACCGATGTATATGAGTCTCCCACCTTTTTTTAATGATTCCAAAGCCCATTCAACTACCGTTTTTATTTCTGGCAAAACCTCCTGGACCGCTGCTGCCACTTTTAAATCTTCCTTATTGATTGCTGAAATGATTTCCATCGTATTTACACTATCGATATTCATCGTATCTTCGTTCCGTAATTCAGTCGTTAATGAACGCAGATGTTCTTCCATAGACAATTGAATCCTCCTATTATCAATTACTTAAATATAATTTCATCATTCAATAGATAATAATGAAATTTTATTTCATATTATATTCAATGATAGCGTTTTCATTACTTAGATACAAGATATTTTTGTGATGTTTTTTTAGTAAGCATTCATTTATTTCCTAAAAAACCATTGCCATTGCACATTATCCGGAATCCATGAAAATTTCATTACTCTGGATATAATGGTGGATATATAGCCTATTAATGTGCCGTAATTCACTCATAGGATCCTTCTTTTTTTGTCCTGACTTTTTCTACAATAAAAAACGTGTACTGTTCCCCAAATTTGGGAACGGTACACTCAAAGTAATATAACAAAATGCTAAACTAGGATACTTCGCCGGATCCGGGACACCTCCATCCCTTGACCCAGTTAACGGATGGGGACAACTTTCCCGAATTCTACTGCGCCTACGACAATTGTTAGTGCAAATCCTCCATTTTCATCAATCGACGAATTATAATCGACACCGCCATGCTTTTCCCAATATGGAAGAACGGCTTTCGTCCAGCCTTTACCCTATTGAGAATAAGTTGGTAACGCGGCAATTTTCTTGCCGAAAATATTCCATTGCCTATGTTGTAAAAGGTTCGATATACCCTTTATAATTCGGGTAATCCGAACGGTTAATGTATTTTCCGCTCTCGGTCACTGCCGGTTCACTATAATACTCTTTTGGAATGCCCGTGAGCCATTTAATTGCTGAATTGGAAGTCATACAAAACAAGACTCAAGGAATATGCCAAAATAAATCGTTATACTACCTAGATTCAATCGAAATTAAAATTCAAAATTGAATTATTTATGGCTCGAGTAAGATTTTTAAGTTCGTAATACAAGGATTTAAAAATGACTCAATAAGTCATTTTTGACTTAAGAAGGTAATCACAGAATGAAGTCAATATACATGGTGATGACCGGGGTATTTTCTTGACCGATATAACTGTTGCATATCAACTTACTGTCCATTTGTTGTTACAATATAAAACGGGATGCTGATTATAATCAGCATCCCGTTTTAAAAAATGATTCACTACTCAATGGCAGAGTCATCTTCCAATGATATTTTCCACATTTCTTTCGCTTTTCCACTAACCGTTTCATCAAAAACAAAAGATCCATTCGTGTAACGATCATGATTTTTTAATGAAGCGGCATGGATGGTTTCAATGATTCCCTTTTCAGAAAGAATGAATAGACTGTCGGTTTTGTTAATGGTATCAAATCCAATGACCCTATGAGGATTTGATTTCAATTCCCTCAAGACCACGACACCCCGTTTTGCCCGGCTCGTTTTTTCAAACTCGGTTAATTTCATTTTCTTGATGGCTCCGCGCTGGGTAACTATAAAGATCGATTCTTTACTATCCTTGGCTAAAACCTTTCCGCCAATGACATAGTCATCTTCCTTCAAATTAATCCCTTTGACTCCTGCTGCCCGGACACCGACAATACTTACTTCTTCTTCATCAAACCATAAACCATAGCCGTTATGAGTGACTAGGAAAAGGTCTGCCTGTCCATCGGTATGATGGACATCGACCAGTTCATCTTCACCTTTTAAATTGACACCAACCAACGGTTTTGAATGTCTCTGTGCTTTATAAGAAGCTATTTCAGTCTTTTTAACCATACCATTTTTCGTGATGAACACTAAGAATTGCGGCAGGGTAAAATCTTTGATTGGAATCGCTTTTATGATTTGTTCTTCTCTGTCAATCGGAATGATGTTCGCGATATGCTGACCTGTTTCCTTCCATCGAATGTCAGGAAGCTGATGAACTGGACAATAGAGGTAGTTCCCTTTGGATGTGAAAAGCAACAGGACATCTGTTGTATTCATCTCCAGCCTCTGGAGCAGGCGATCGGAATCCTTCATGCCAAAATCAAGACCACCTGAAGCTGCAAATGACCGTAATGACGTCCGTTTAACATACCCTTCTTTCGTCACTGTCACCATCACGTCTTCACTCGCAATCAAGACTTCAAGATTAATTTTGATTTCTTCAATTTCTTTTTCTATTTTGGAACGCCGTCCGTCATCAAAGCCCTTTTTAATGAATCGAAGTTCTTTTTTTATTACTTGAAGAAGGACTTTTTCACTGCCGAGAATCTTGGTCAATTCCTCAATTTTGTTCTTCAATTCCGCTGCCTCTGCTTCAAGTGCCGTAATATCAGTATTTGTCAGCCTATATAACTGTAAGGAAACAATGGCTTCAGCTTGCGCTTCTGTAAAAGCGAATTTAGCAATGAGGTTATCTTTGGCATTCCGTTTATCTTTTGACGCACGGATGACAGAGATGACTTCATCTAATATGGACAAAGCCTTCACTAAACCATCTACGATATGTGCCCTGTCATGTGCTTTTTGCAACTCATAACGGGAACGATTCACAATTACCTCTTTACGGTGATCGATATACGCATCAAGCATTTTTGGCAGGCTCATCAATGTCGGCCGTTTTTTATAAATCGCGACCATATTAAAATTGTAAGCAATTTGAAGATCGGAATTTTTATATAAATAATGCAGGACTCCATTTGCATCCGCTTCTTTTTTCAATTCAATGACGATACGCAGTCCTGTACGGTCCGTTTCATCCCTTACTTCAGCGATGCCTTCAACTTTCCGGTCAAGACGGAACTCATCCATTTTCTTAACAAGGTTCGCTTTATTGACTTCATATGGGATTTCAGTGATGACGATTTGCTGTTTGCCGCCGCGAATCGTTTCCACTTCCGCCAAGCCGCGAATGATGATTTTACCTTTACCTGTTTCATAGGCTTTACGAATGCCTTCAATTCCTTGAATGATACCGCCTGTAGGGAAATCCGGCCCCTTAATGACCGTCATTAAATCTGCGACTGTCGCTTCAGGCTTATCGATTCGCATAATGGCTGCATCAATGACTTCACCTATTTGATGTGGTGGGATTTCCGTTGCGTAGCCGGCAGATATTCCTGTGGATCCGTTTACAAGCAAGTTAGGGAACATTGCTGGCAATACAATGGGTTCTTCCGAAGTATCATCGAAGTTCGGTACAAAATCTACAGTCCTTTTTTCAATATCACGTAACATCTCTGAGGCGATCGATGAAAGCCTGGCTTCAGTATACCGCATCGCAGCAGGCGGATCGCCATCAATACTACCATTGTTTCCGTGCATTTGAACCATGACTTTCCGAAGCTTCCAGTCTTGGCTCATCCGGACCATTGCCTCATAAACAGATGAATCTCCATGGGGGTGATAGTTACCAATTACATTACCGACTGTTTTTGCTGATTTCCTAAATCCTTTTTCCTGTGTATTTCCTTCTACATGCATCGCATACAATATCCTGCGCTGTACCGGTTTTAATCCGTCCCTTGCATCTGGCAGTGCCCGATCTTGGATAATATATTTACTGTATCGCCCGAAGCGGTCTCCGATTACCTCTTCAAGCGGCAAATCTCTAAACGTTTCTTCAAATGCCATCGTTAATGACCTCCTCTTCAATCGACATATTTTCATTATCTAAAATATTCGATTCTTCTTCGAGACCAAAAGCGACATTGGCTTCAATCCATTTACGGCGCGGTTCAACCTTGTCCCCCATTAACGTTGTCACACGTCTTTCTGCACGGGCACCATCGTCGATCTTCACGCGTATCAATGTCCTGGTTTCCGGGTTCATGGTAGTATCCCATAATTGATCGGCATTCATTTCACCCAGCCCTTTATAGCGCTGAATCATATAGCCTTTCCCTACCTTGTCTATCGCTCCCTGAAGTTCCTCATCACTCCAAGCATATTCAATGGTTTCTTTCTTTCCGGTCCCTTTACTCACTTTATATAAAGGAGGCAAGGCAATGTAAACCTTTCCTGACTCTATCAATGGCTTCATATAGCGGTAAAAGAATGTTAACAGAAGCACTTGGATATGGGCCCCATCCGTATCGGCATCAGTCATGATGATCACTTTATCATAGTTGGTGTCCGGCGTATTGAACTCTGCCCCGACCCCTGCACCGATAGCGTGGATGATCGTATTTATTTCCTCGTTTTTAAAAATGTCCGCTAGTTTGGCCTTTTCCGTATTGATAACTTTACCACGTAATGGCAGTACCGCTTGGAAACGGCGATCACGACCTTGCTTTGCGGAACCTCCTGCAGAGTCCCCTTCTACAAGATACAATTCATTCCGTTCAGGATTTTTAGATTGAGCTGGCGTTAATTTTCCAGATAGGATGGCATCGGATTTCTTCCGTTTCTTCCCGCTTCTTGCATCTTCACGCGCTTTGCGTGCTGCTTCCCGGGCCTGGAAAGCTTTAATCGATTTTTTGACCAGCAGGGTACTCGTGGTCGGATCTTCTTCAAAAAAGTAGGCTAAGTGCTCTGACACGATGGAATCGACTGCAGAACGGGCTTCACTGGTTCCAAGCTTGCTCTTGGTCTGTCCTTCGAATTGAAGAAGTTCTTCTGGGATACGTACAGAAATTATTGAAGACAATCCTTCGCGTATATCGGTACCTTCGAGGTTTTTATCTTTTTCCTTCAATAGCCCCATTTTTCTGGCATAATCATTAAATGCCCTCGTCATGGCCGTCTTTGCGCCAATCTCATGGGTGCCGCCGTCTTTTGTTCGAACATTATTTACAAAGCTTAAAATATTTTCTGAATAACCATCGTTGAATTGAAAGGCCAGATCGACTTCTATCCCATTCTGTTCCCCTTCTAGACTGACAACACTATGAAGGGTTTCTTTTTCTTCATTCAAGTAATCCACAAAAGCTTCTATTCCATTTTCATAGTGAAAAGTTTCTTGCTGGTCGTTACGTTCATCCGTCAATTCAATTTTCATGCCTTTTAGAAGAAATGCCGATTCACGGAGACGTTCACAAAGGATATCATAATTAAAAGTTGTCACCGAAAATATTTTCGGATCGGGCTTGAAGTGGATTTTGGTACCAGCTTGATTGGTTTTACCGATTTTCTCAAGAGTCGTTTCTGGCTTTCCGCCATTGAAAAACCGTTGTTCGTAAATGAACCCGTCCCTTTTGATTGTCACGACAAGCCATTCAGACAACGCATTGACGACCGAGGCACCTACTCCATGAAGGCCTCCGCTCGTTTTATATCCGCCCTGTCCAAATTTACCGCCAGCATGAAGAATCGTCAAAATGACTTCAGGCGTCGGTTTACCCAATTTATGCATACCGGTAGGCATTCCACGGCCCTTATCTGACACACTTACACTGTTATCTTTATGTATTTTCACACTAATTTGGTCTCCATATCCAGCCAAAGCCTCATCTACGGAGTTATCTACAATCTCGTACACTAAATGATGAAGTCCGCGTGCATCAGTACTGCCGATATACATACCGGGACGTTTTCTGACCGCTTCGAGTCCTTCCAGTACCTGAATTGCATCATCATTGTACTCGATTGTTTTTACTTTCTTTGCCACAGAAATTCCCCTTTCCTTACTAAACACAATTTCCGGGCCAAATCATACTGCAATGAAATGACTCACTAGCTTTAACAAATTAATTCATACGTTAATATCATATTAAAAGTATAATACTTTTACGAACAAAGAACAAGCGTTCTATTTTTTCGTCCCTTTTATTAGCGTTAGCACCCTTAGTTGGATCTTTTCACTTTGTTGAAACGTGTCATAGCTACCGTTCTAATTGTAGCGGTAATTTTTCATTTGGCAAATATACTTTTACTTTTTTAATCAAATTATTCTTAAATTGCCTGGATATGCCGCCTGTTCTCAACCTCCGCCATGGCTGGCATTATTGATTTTCACACTGCTAAACATTGCGATTCCTTTAAAAAAGAGCGGATGTTCCGCTCTTTTCACTCTACTTAGTAAGGGCGTGTTCCACTTTTATGCATCGATCCATGATGACAGTATAACCTTTTTCTTTCAAAAAATTATAGGCTTCCCCGTTTTCTACCCCAAGCTGCGCCCAAAAGATATCAGCATCGATTTCTGCAAATTCTTTGGCAATCTCGGGAAGGAATTCTGAACGGCGAAAAATATTGACGATATCGACGTGCCCTTCAATATCTTTAAGTGCCTTTACTGCCTTGACACCCAGCACTTCAGATACAGCAGGGTTTACAGGGATGATTTCATACCCGCTATCCTGCATGGCCTTCGATACCATATAAGAAGTACGCTCGGGGTTATTTGATAAACCAACAACAGCGATGCGCTTCGACTTTTTTAACATCTGACCCATTTCTTCTCTGCTTGGATTTTGTATCATTCTTATTAATCCCCTTTATCATAAAATGTAATATTTGCTTAAAAAGTATTCCTTAACAAAGATATTTTACAGAGTAAAGCTGAGTATTACCATTATTAAGAAAAACCATTATACAAGAAAGAATAGGTTTCGAAAAGGTGTGCACCACTTAATTATCCTTATGTTCATACAGGCTACCGCGTATTGTATCATTATACACAATTAGGTACTCTTCATTATTTTTACGAAAATAAGAAAACATAAACCTTTTACCCTTCATGAACTTAAACGTATATCAAAAGACGAATGTTCATCAAGGAAAATTCATTTTTCAATGGATTTTTTTTGGACATCCGTACCATTTTGTCACGAAAATGTTACAATAAGAGAAGCTTATCAGGTATTTTCAGGCTGTTTTTTAGCTATTCCTTCAGTTTATTTCCGAAAAAAGGGGAAAAACAGCCTCTTAATCGTGATAAAAATAAGAAGATTTTTCTATAAAGAAAGGGTCATACAATGCTTACATTCATCACTATACTGTCTGCCTACTTGATTGGTTCGATTCCTTCCGGTTTAATTATCGGTAAAACCTTTTACAAAATCGATATTAGGGAGCATGGCAGTAAAAATCTGGGTGGGACAAATACCTTCCGGACACTAGGTGTCAAGGCAGGGCTTACCGTTACTACCATGGATATACTAAAGGGAACTCTAGCAACTTTTCTCCCGTTATTGCTAGGCGTGGAAATGAATTTATTACTAGCTGGCTTATTTGCCGTCATTGGGCATATGTTTCCCATTTTCGCAAACTTTCGGGGCGGGAAAGCGGTGGCAACTTCTGCCGGTGTCATTCTTGCTTATGAACCATTACTTTTTGTCATTGCCGTCATCATATTCTTCATTACCTTATACATATCCAAATATGTCTCGCTTTCTTCGATGATTGCTTGTCTTCTTGCTCTTATATACTGTTTAGTGTTTCATACAAATGATTTGGCCCTTATTATTGTAATCGGTATATTAACGATTTTCATTTTTTACCGGCATCGGGCGAACATTAAACGGATTATCGATAAAACTGAACCCAAAGTCAAGTGGCTGTAAGAGAAATTCTTGTGGATATTCAAATGGAAAAAAGCCCGTCCGACGCACGGGCTTTTTTCCATTCTATAATTCATTTGATGTTTGCACGATTGCATCCATTTCAGCTATCGACTTTTTAGTCTGTTCAGCAAGTTTCCTGAGCTCATTCGAAACAGCCGCAAATCCATTACCATGTTCGCCTGCATGCGCTGCCTCGATGGCTTTAGTTCAATGATAGTAAATTTGTCTGGTCGGCTGTACAAGCTTAATAAACTCGGTAATGCTTAAGAAGGATTGGTTTAATATAACGGTTTTCATCAACATTTTTCATGAAAATAACAAGGTTGCCTGAAGTTTCACCTGTTCACTGCTTACATCCAATATACCCTCTGTCTCTTTTGCTTTTTGAAACCAGATTGCTTTTTTCGGCTTCGATTTATGAAAATCCCCATTTTCCCACTCCCCCTGATCTTGTAAATCACTAAGATATTCCATCAAATCACACGAGCTTTATATCCATTCAATTGAAAATATACAGTTCATTCGAACCATAAAAAACCCTATTCTGCCTTCGACCCAATTCTATTGTCAAGGTATAAGGTACTAGAATTTTTCTTCATTAACTTCCCATCAAAAGAATAGTATGGATTTTGTTTGATGGAGAAATGGTCAAGTAAGGATTGAATAATTGGAGAACAGAGACTACACTGGAATTAACTAATAAAAATTGATTGGAGAAAGCGCCATGAAGCCATTGCAAATATCACCGGAAACCGCATTAAAGTTATCCAAGTCCCTAAACTTGCCTTTAGAGCAAATCATGCATATGCCTACACCCGTCTTGCTGAGAAAGCTTGCCGAGGCTGAAGCACAAGAAAATACAAAATAGCTGCAGGAATCTGCAGCTATTTTTGTGTGCGTTCATATATGTGTGAAACGACCTTACGGATTACCCTTGAAAGGCGTTCAATTCTTCCCATTGATCTTGAAACTGAGCAATACCCAACTTCGTCGCATAATAATTTTTCCTTTTCGGTCCTTATGTCCTGCCAGTAACTATTTACATACTCTTTCTCCTCCAGTCTTTTTAAAGCTGGATATAAAACATGCTTTCTTTATAATGTAAATAACCATCACTTAACTGTTTGAGCTGTTCGATCATCTCATACCCTTACATTTTCTTTTGAGCCAATAATGAAAGCAACACCATTTCTGTACTCCATTTTAACAGCTCTGTTTTCCGCATTCAGCTGCCCCCTCTATATAAGGAAATTAATTAGATGGCATTTCACTATTATCATCCAAATATATACTTTCCAGAATATTTGTTACCCATTAAATATACAAATATTCAGAATTTAATTCTACCTCTTTGTGATATTTAGCCCATGAAACAAAATATGCAAAAAAACCGCTTATGGGCGGTTTTTCAATTGGTGAAAGTCATTTAAATTAAATCAGGCAACGGCTTAGGAACAGGCAAATTCCTGTGTCTGTCATCCTGTAATATATCTTTTAGATAATACTCTATGTTGGAAACAACTTCATTTGCCTCCATAACCCTTTGATATGGCTTCCAGGCAAGTTCCCCTTCATCACAGGCAGGAAAGCCCGCCTCCTGCCTCTTCAGCTCTGTAAACATACATTCCACCCGTTTGATTAAATGTCACAACCCCTCGAAAGGCCATACCCTTTACCTTCAATCCAGTTTCTTCTAGAATTTCGCGTTCCATCGATTCATCAATGGTTTCACCTTGTTCTATTTTCCCGCCTATACCATTGAATTTATGCCTATTCGGATTCTTTTGGCGATAGTCGTTTCCTTTCTTAAATCCACATTATTCGCATCTACTTCATAATTAATTTATACTTAAATAACGAACCTCTAGGAAGGAGAATTAGTATGAAACTGACCATTTCCGATCAAGCAGCTATGTGGTATATTGATGAGCTGGGGCTTCAAGAAGGCTCTCATTTGCGCTTTTATGTAAGATATGGCGGGCATAGTTCCGTCCAAAGCGGCTTTTCATTAGGTATCATGAATGAAGAACCTGAAACTGCAGCAGCCGTAACAACTATGAATGAGATTAATTTTTATGTAGAAGAAAAAGATTTATGGTACTTTGATGGTCACGATTTACTTATTACTTTTAATGAAAAACTGACTGAACCTGAATTTCACTATGAAAAGAGTGCTTGACAATAAAGCAGCGGTGTAAACTGCTGTTTTTTCTTGCTTCAATCGAGCAGATGCTCTTTAATATTTTCCGCCCTAAGAATTTCCTTTTGCTTGTCCCCTAAAAGATCGAAATGCGAGTAGCCATCCTTCCTGTGATGAATCCACTCTTTTTTAAGCCCGTATTTCTTACCCCACTCCGATAAACGCCGTAAATCTTTGCAACCCACTTTTGTAACCGTCTTGCAACCAGGAAATCGGTCGTCCAGCCAATAATGAGTTAAAAAAGCTATTTGACCTTGATCGATTTTCTGCTTCCAGGTTACTACGTCTGCCCGTTTAATCCCAAAAGCCATTTCTTAATCACCTCAATGATTGTCATTAAACCAATTCATCCTGCTTTTTATTTTTCTCATAGGCCTCATGCCAATCAGGAAACATCCGTTTAATGGATATCGGGCGGAAGGTCTCCTTTTTAACGCAAACGTGAGAAGAATGACCTGTAGCCGCCACTTCATTTTTCTCATTTACGATCTCATATCCATAAATGACCCGTAAGCCGTCATATTTTTCAATCCAGGTTTTAACCTTTACCTTATCACCATATCTAACAGGGGTTTTATACGAAGCCTGAATATCCATAACAGGCGAGAGGATGCCATCCGCTTCCATATCAGCATAATAAAACCCTAAATCATTTATCAATTTTGTCCTGCCTAGTTCCATCCATATAAAATAATTCGCATGGTAAACGACACCCATTTGATCCGTCTCTGCATACCGCACTTCAATTTCGTTTTCAGCTATGAACATTTTGTTTCCTCACTTTCATTTCTATTGCAATAAACATTTTAACATAACAACTGTTCAAATTTCATTTAAGCTGTCTCAACTGTCTGCTTCACTATATAAAGAAGGGGAGAAAGATTACGCACCTCTTTCTCCCCATTACCTATTTGTTACATATTATCGTTATTATAACCGCTTTCCCGTGCTTCTTGTTCATCTTGCATTTCTTCCTTCATTCCCTCGATGCTCTTTCTTCTTCGGTCATTTTTGGCCTTAATTGACATTTTTTCCACCTCTGAAGAGAATGATAACGTTTCATTTGCAGCGTTTATGTTTTCTTCTGTATTTTGAATTGCATCCTGAATTTTTTCAACATTATCCAATCGGTTATCCTGATTGTGTTTATATGAGCCCATTAATTTCACCTCACGTTATTTGTTTACATAATATTATTACGATTACTATCCCCTGGTTACTCGCCTTTAGTTTGAATGACCTGAGCATGTTTGCCGGATTTGTCCTGCATTTTCTTACCGTTATTCCCACCCGCTGCTATCGGTTGTGTCCCTTGATGGCTCGGTCTAAAGTGTTTGGAATCTTTTTTTGGATTACCCATTCTATCGCCTCCTCCTCTTATCATGGATAAAAAAGCGGAAATTCATGAATGCCAGTTTTTGAAAAAGCCATGAAAAAAGAGCCAGCACTTTGAAGGGACCTTCATGGCATTGGCTCTTTTAAGGAATCTTTTGCAAAATCTATTCAGCCTTTTGCATATGTTTTTTTTCCAGACGTTCCTCAAGTCTTTCCATTTGTTTAACGTCCATCAATAATTCCTTTTTGTTTTCTTTAATTAATTCTTCAAATGTCCTTTTTCTTTTTTTCATGATTTTCACCTACTTATTTTTAATATACTATTCAGTATTGCCTAATTAACGTAAAATTATGACTATATGGTCTTCACTCCATCAATTGTCATAATTATCAGATTTTTATTCTGATAAAAATCTTCTCTACTCTCTATACTTTAACCCTTTTTTCATAAACATTAACTATATTTTTTTAATTTTTTTGATTTTTCGATTAACTTTTGACAAATTTGTTAACAAATAAACGGAACCATATAAAGGTTCCGCTACTGCATGCTATTAATGTTTCGTTCCATATCTGTAAGTTGCATGGGTGATATTACCTTATTCCTGATAATGCCTTTTTTGTCGATGAAGTACGTTGTTGGAATAAAAGAAATATTATAAAGATCATTCACTGGATTTTTTGCACTTTGACTGTCCAAAGGTATGGTAAAAGTAATTCCATTATTATTTACAAAGGACTTCACATCATTTTCCGGGTCAATATTGACAGCTAGAACGACGACATCATCACCAGCCTGTTGTGTATATTTCTCCATATCCGGCATTTCCTTTTTACAAGGCGGACACCACGTTGCCCAAAAATTCAGCATTACCTTTTTTCCCTTATAATCCGATAATTCAACCTGTTTCCCATCCAAAGTTTTCAGGGTGAAATCCGGTGCTTTAGCTCCAATTTTCAATCCGCCCAATGAATCTTTTTCGTCTTTTCCCTTCGGTTCATTATCCATCGCCTGCACGATTGCTATCGTAATAAGTGACAGTAAGACCACCAAGGCAATAATTTTTTTAATCATACTCGTCCCCCTAGTCCCATTACAATAAAAATATTAGTCCATTTCCAGAAATAGAACAACTTCCCTGTTCATCTTATCAATAAAAGGACATTCGGAAAAGTGAATTTCCTAAAATCTTATCGTGATTTCCCTCTGTTTCATAAACTTGACACAAAAAAAGCGGCAAACCTACACATGTAGGTTTGCCGCTCCTCAAAAGCTTAAATTAGCCTTTTAATTTATTACGTAATACCATTTGAAGGATACCACCGTGACGGTAGTAGTCGATTTCGATTTCAGAGTCGAAACGAACAAGTACATCAAATTCTTTTACGTTTCCAGCTTCATCAGTAGCTGTAACTGTTACGATATCACGTGGTTTAACTGTTTCGTCGATTTTAACAGCAATCGCTTCTTTTCCAGTTAATCCTAGTGTTTCAGCGTTTTCGCCTTCTTTGAATTGAAGAGGAAGAACACCCATTAACGCAAGGTTAGAACGGTGAATACGCTCGAAGCTTTCAGCGATAACTGTTTTAATGCCAAGAAGGTTAGTACCTTTTGCAGCCCAGTCACGAGAGCTTCCCATACCGTAGTCTTTACCAGCAATGACAGCAAGACCTGTTCCATCAGCTTTGTATTTCATACAAGCATCATAGATAGCCATTACATCGCCTGTTGGCCAGTAAGTAGTGTAACCACCTTCTGTACCTGGAGCAACTTGGTTACGGATACGAATGTTTGCGAATGTTCCACGCATCATTGCTTCATGGTTACCACGACGAGAACCGTAAGAGTTAAAGTCACGTGGTTTCACACCATTTTCGCGAAGGTAGATACCAGCTGGTGTATCTTTACCGATTGCACCTGCAGGAGAAATGTGGTCAGTTGTTACTGAGTCACCGAATTTACCAACTACGCGCAAGCCAGAAAGTGGGTTAACTGAACCTGGTTCTGGTGATAATCCTTCAAAGAATGGAGGATTTTGAATGTATGTTGATTTAGAATCGAAAGCGTAAATTGCTTCGTTGCTTGTTTGGATTTCATTCCAACGTTTGTTATCGTTGAATACTGTTTCGTATTCTTTACGGAATAATTCCGGTGTAACTGTTGCTTTAACAGCAGCGTTAACTTCTTCTTGTGATGGCCAGATATCAGCAAGATATACATCGTTGCCATCTTTATCTTTACCAAGTGAATCATTGTTTAGATCAAAGTCCACAGTTCCAGCAAGAGCATATGCCACAACCAAAGTAGGTGAAGCAAGGTAGTTTGCTTTCACTAGTGGATGAATACGACCTTCAAAGTTACGGTTACCAGAAAGTACTGAAGTTACTAGAAGATCTGCTTCAGCAACTGCTGCTTCGATTTCGTCCGCTAATGGACCTGAGTTACCGATACATGTTGTACAGCCGTAACCAACTACGTTGAATCCTAATTGATCAAGGTATGGTTGAAGACCTGCATCACGAAGGTAACCAGTAACAACTTTAGAACCTGGTGCCAATGATGTTTTTACATAATCCGGAACAGTCAATCCTTTTTCAACTGCTTTTTTAGCAATAAGACCTGCTCCAAGCATTACGTATGGGTTAGAAGTGTTCGTACAGCTTGTGATTGCAGCAATTGCAATCGCACCTGTTTTCATTACCGCTTCTTTACCATCGGCAAATTTAACAGTTACTTCTTTATCCAATTCAGAATTGTCCATGCCGAAACCTTGGTTACCCATAGGTGCATTGATAGCATCATGGAAAGATTGTTTCATTTGAGAAAGTGGAATCAAATCTTGTGGGCGTTTAGGGCCTGAAAGGTTTGGTTCAATTGCTGAAAGGTCGATTTCCACAACATCATTGTAAGCTGGATCTTCGTTTTCAGGAGAATAGAACAATCCATTTTCTTTGCAGTAAGATTCAACAACTTTAATTTGTTTTTCATCACGGCCTGTTAAGCGCATGTAATCGATAGCTTCTGCATCAACTGGGAAGAAACCGACTGTAGCACCGTATTCAGGAGCCATGTTAGCAATTGTTGCACGGTCAGCAAGTGGAAGATATCCTACTCCAGGGCCGTAGAACTCAACAAATTTACCAACTACGCCGTGTGCACGAAGAACTTGAGTTACTTTCAATGCAAGGTCAGTAGCTGTTGTTCCTTTAGGAAGTTGACCAGTTAGTTTCACACCAACCACTTTTGGTACTGGGAAGTATGAAGGCTGTCCAAGCATACCTGCTTCTGCTTCAATACCGCCGACGCCCCAACCAAGAACACCAATACCGTTGATCATAGTAGTATGTGAATCTGTACCGAATACAGAGTCAGGGAATACTTCAAAGTCGCCGTTTGGAGATTCAACCGCATGTACTACGTTCGCAAGGTACTCAAGGTTAACTTGGTGAACGATACCAGTTGCTGGTGGAACCGCACGGTAGTTGTTGAATGATTTTTGAGCCCAGCTTAGGAACTGGTAACGTTCTGCATTACGTTCGAATTCAAGATCCATATTAGCATCAAGAGAATCAATTGTACCTGCTTTATCAACTTGTACAGAGTGGTCGATTACAAGGTCAACTGGAATTTCCGGGTTGATTTTATCAGGATCTCCACCAAGTGCAGCGAATGCATTACGTAGAGATGCTAAATCTACAACAACTGGAACACCAGTGAAATCTTGTAGGATAACACGTGAAGGCTTGAACGGAACATCTATATCTTGTTGCTCACTTGTTCCCCACTTAGCAAGGTTCGCAACGTGTTCTTTTGTGATTACTCTTCCGTCTACTTGGCGAAGTACTGCTTCAAGTAGGACTTTAATGGAATATGGAAGGCGTGATACTTGGCCGTCCCCTGCTTTTTCAATAGCGTCTAGGCTGTAGTAGTTGTAGCGTTCCCCTTCAATTTCAAAGGATTTACGCGCTTGGTATACGTCATTTTTCGTCATGAATATTACCCCCAATTAAACTGTCAGAACTTATTCTGCACATAAAAGTAAAACCTGGTTCTCTGAAACCATGTCTACTATAAATATAAGTAAAAAAAGTTAGTTTGTCGAATTTCTTCTCTCTTCTCCCACCCTAACTCTTCCTTCAACCTAATACTAATATAGAAATGAGTATAAGTAAATAACAAGAAAGTTATTGTTTTTGATAAGTTTCTCTTATAGAAAAAAATTCTCCACATATTAAAGTGCATTTAGGAAGCCTTACTGATATGCAATTTATCGAAAATACCCCTATTTTGGCCTGATAAATTATTCCAGTAAAACATATTGGTCATTCATACATAATCATTCAACATTATCGCATTCTATGGGTGGAGGTGTCGAAATGACAAAACAAAAGGCAAATCATGTTATACCAGGTATGAATGCTGCAAAAGCGCAAGGTAATGGAGCTGGGTATAATGATGAACTGGGAAATGAACCGCCATTATCGGAAATGCAAAGGCAAAATAATAAAAAAAGAAAGAAAAACCAATGATTTCCCTCATTTCTAGGCTTTAAATAAGATAGGCTTTTTGAAATGGCAGATATACTGCATTTTTCAAGAAGCCTATTCCATTCTAAAAACAGGAAACGCCGGATAGAACCAGTCACTCAATAGTCCTCTGAATTGACCTCATTGACGATTGCCTGAATATCCTGCTCGAATTGTTTCAATTGTTCTCTCTGATGCTCGGAAGCGGTGACTAAAGCAGATTGAATTTGCTGATAGGCCTCGTTCACTTCCTGCTTCACATGTTTCAATTCCGTTCCGTAATTCGGTGCGTTCTTCTCGATGGATGAATATACATCAAATACTTGTTGATAGCTTTGCTGGGCTTCCTGGAATGTCCTTCGCTTATCTTGTTTATCCTGCATTTGGTTCAGCTCCTTAATTAGTGTCCATCCATAGCATGTACGAGGTTTGCAAATATATGTATGTGAATAAAATTTCACGGACTGATTATCTTAAGAAGTAGGAGGGATCGCACATGAACAAAAATGATGGTAAAAATAACGCACCTAAAGGAAATAACACAGGTCAACCTGCACCGTTAAGCGGTTCTCATAAGGTAAAAAATAGACAGCACTCCCGTCAGAAGCATAATAGCAGTCATGATATGTAGGCAGCTTTTATAAACGTTTCCATAACGAAGCGGTGCCGCCCTTAGGGCAGACACCGCTTTCGTTTGATGTTTACGCAGCAATCAAGTCGCAAGAAGAATGTTCGATAACTTCCTATTATAATGCAGAAATTATCGGTACCTCTTTAAAACACTTTACCTTGGATTTCAGATCCGTTCATTACAGTTATTCAGCCAAAATAACGATGATATAAAGTTTTGGCTTCTGAGATTTCTTTTGTTCCATGGATCAAGGCACGTCCATCTTTAAAAACAACCATCCGATGGGTTCCGATTGAAAATGAAAGTAAATAGGGATTTCTAATGATTTTGCCACCTTGTGGTAACAGATTTTTTTCAAGTTCCGCTAAGTCTCTTTCAAGTTTCATCGCCGGCCGAATCTGGACAGAATCCCTCCCGCATAATACGGCAGTCTTTATACGATTTGAATAGGATAGATGCGGATAAGTACGATTTGACCCACAAGACAAACAACTGTCTTTTTTTAATTTCGCTACATCTATGGACGAATGCTCATTTTTCCAAAGATCGAACGAAACGATCTTGTTTCTAAGTGATGCATAATCTTCTACAAGGATTTTTAAGGCTTCCGTCATTTGGTGGGCAACGACCGTTTGAACAGCAGGACTAATGATTCCCGCCGTATCACAGGTCAGTCCTCCAATCGGAACCGTTTCCAGCAAACAATTCAAACATGGGGTCACCTCTGGGATCACCGTGTAACTTATCCCATAACTCCCTACACAGGCCCCGTAAATCCAGGGTATTTTATATTTTTGTGCGCTATCATTAATTAGCATCCTGGTATCGAAATTATCAGTGGCGTCCAATATTAAATCCACGCCTTCAACGAGCTTTGCCAGTTCATCCACCGAAACATCCGCAACAAGCGATTTTACGATAACATCAGAATTTAACGCATTCAAACGATTCTTCGCTGCCACAGCTTTCGGTATTCTTTTTTCAGCATCTTCTTCACAATAAAGCTGTTGTCTTTGCAGGTTGCTCCACTCCACATAATCTCTGTCAACAATGGTCAGTTTCCCAATTCCTGCTCGTACAAGGCCTTCTGCACTTCCCGTACCGAGAGCACCCGCTCCAATCACCAAAACGTGTTTATTGCGAATTTTCAATTGTCCTTCATTCCCTATAGGGCCAAAAATTTCTTGTCGTGAATAACGTTCAGTCATCCAATGCTCATTCCTTCAACTGGACTGCTTGCAATGGCGTACTCATTTTTTTCTATTCTGCCCGCTTCATAACCCATGCGACCTGCCTCAATGGCAAGTTTCATTGCTTTCGCCATTTTGATTGGGTTTTTTGCTCCGGAAACTGCAGTGTTAAGCAACACGCCATCCGCACCTAATTCCATGGCAATTGCCGCATCGGAGGGTGTTCCAATCCCTGCATCAACAATTACAGGAACCTTTGATTGTTCCATGATGAATCGCAAGTTCAGTGGGTTTATAATTCCTTGACCTGAGCCAATCGGTGAAGCACCAGGCATTATTGCATGACAGCCCACTTCTTCCAAGCGTTTTGCAAGCAAAACATCATCCGAAGTATAGGGTAATACAGTGAATCCCAGTTTCACTAATTCTTCAGCAGCTTTTAAGGTTTCAATCGGATCAGGCAGAAGTGTTTTTTGACAGCCGATGACTTCCACCTTAATCATGTCACATAAACCAGAAGCCTTAGCAAGTTGGGCAATGCGCACTGCTTCTTTTGCCGTCTTGGCTCCTGCTGTATTGGGAAGGAGTGTATATTTTTTCAAATCAAGCTTTTCTAAAAAATTTGGTTGACTGGCTTCGAAAATATTCATTCTCCGAACTGCAAATGTTAATATTTCCGTCTCCGAAACCTCCACTGATTGCTTTTGAACATCGAAGTTTGGATATTTCCCAGTACCTAATAATAACCTAGAAGAAAATTCATAAGAACCAATCTTTAACATATCATCCGCCTCCTACAAAATGTACAATCTCGACCTTGTCCCCATTTGACAAAAGTGTTTCACTTTGATTTTCTTTTGCTAATATTTCATCATTCAATTCAACGATCACTACTTTTTGATGTAAATTAAAGTGTTGCAAAAGTCCTGTAACTGTTGACTCATCAGCAGGAATACGTATTTTTTCCCCGTTAATAATCAATTCCAATTCATTCACCTCCATTATGAAAATTGGGTCTGTATCGAACGCTCCAATCGAAAAGCGGACCATTCAGGGTTTGTCTTCCCTTCCACAATATCCGCAATAAGTACACCTGTAATTGGAGAAAGCAGGATACCATTCCTGAAGTGACCCGTTGCAATGAAAAGTCCTTTGTATGCTGGATGTTCACCAAAGTACGGAAGGCCGTCCCCTGTTTGGGGGCGTATACCTGCCCATGTCTTTTCCCACTCGGTTTCTTTAATTGCCGGAAGCAATTGCGTTGCCTTTTCTATTAACGTTGAGATCCCTTCCATACTTACCTTTTGATCGAAAGTGTTCGCTTTTACCGTTGCCCCGACAATGATTCTCCCGCCAACTTTGGGTACAAGATAGCAGCCATGTGAAAAGATCGTTTTTTCAAGCAATGGACGATCAGTCAGAACGGAGAAGCACTCCCCCTTTATCGGATAGGTATCGAGGTTTATTCCTGACTTTTCAAGGAGGAAAGCACTCCACGCCCCACTTGCCACAATTACATTTTCACTTGAAAATTCGCCTATATTAGTGGACACTCCTTTTACATATCCATTTTCCGTACGTAAATCAAAAACATGGACAAATTCCTTTATATCCACACCAAGGGCAGCTGCAGATTTAGTAAAAGCGAGCGACAGCCTAGTTGCTGAAACTTGTCCATCCCCCGGAATGAACATGCCTCCCTTAATCTCATCCGATAGAAGCGGTTCCGTTTTCCTCATTTCGGCAGTAGATAACCATTCCGCCTCAAGTCCCGCATCTTGCTGGACTTTGATCATTTTCTTCAACTCTGCAACCTGGTCATCCGTAAGCGCCACCTTAAACATACCCTTATTCACTAATTCGATGTCTATTCCACTTATGTCTTTCAATTCTTTCGACAGTGCAGGAAACATCCCCCTGCTTCGGCTTGCCAATGTAAAGAGCGGGTTATCTGCATCCAGCTCAGCCTGTGCTCCTAACATCCCGGCTGCAGCACTTGAAGCTTTACTGGCAAGTCTATCTTTTTCCAATAAAAGGACCTTTTTACCTCGTTTGGCTAATTGAAAAGCAATGGATCCACCAATTACTCCTCCCCCAACAATGATTGCATCATATATGGAATTCATCTTATGTCTCCTTTCCTAAAGACTTCGAATATTCTTTAACGGCTCTAACCGGATTTTCCGCTTCAAGCACACCTGACATGACTGCAATTCCTTGTGCCCCAGCATCCCTTACAATTTGGCAATTGGAGGGTGTTATTCCGCCTATTGCAATAATCGGAAGATTGACATTTTTTGTGATTGCATGAAGCTCCTCAACTCCCTTAGGAGGAAGGCCGCGTTTTGAATCCGTTTCAAAAACATGACCATAGATCGCGTAATTGGCCCCATAGCGGAAAGCGGCTTTTGCTTCATCCATGGAATGGATCGAACAGCCAACACTCATCCCAGGAAATGCTCTTTTTACGACTCCTGCATCTAAACTATGAAAAGCCAATTGCACACCAAATACGTTGCGCGCCCAGGCTACATCCACCCTGTCATTAATGATGATCTTAGACAGCGGAATCTTATTATTATGTAACAGGGTCACTGCTCGATAGAGTTCTGATGCATTCATATTTTTTTCCCTTAGATAGAAGAAATCAACATGTTCTTGAATGTTTGAAGCGATTTCTACGAACTTTTCAATTGGCTGTTTTCCAGTAGAAATAATATGCAATTCTTGTGCATTCATACTTAGAACCCCTAACTAGTAAACTTGCAATCTCATAAAATCAAATAGGAAGTAACGGGAAATGAACCGATAGATAAAACCCTGCCAACAGCAGGATGATAAAATACAGAATGAATCCATGGTCTTTTATTGAAAACCCAAATTCATAATAGTATGTTCGATCCCGAGTGTCTGTAAATCGCTTCGCCTCCATCGCAACCGCGATTCTGTGAGCACGTCTGATGCTTCCGGATAACAATGGGATGGAATAGGCTTTCATTTTATAATATACGGATCTGATCCCTTTTCCCCTTTCGAAACCGCGTACCTTCATCGCGTTTCGTATCGTTTGTAACTCTTCCATCATGATGGGGATGAGCCTTAAAGCTGCCATGAAACTATAAGCATATTTCGGTTTAAGCTTAACTTGCTGCATTAAGGAATAAAACAAGTTCACAGGTCTCGTCGTCAAGGAAAAAGTTAAACCAAGTGCCGCAAAAAGCAAAGCTCGAAAGCCTACCAGTAATCCCCTCATGAAACTTTCTTCCGTAATCGATATAAGACCCCACTTAAACCAAAGTGTCTCACCTTTACCGAATAAAATCATTGCTAGAGAAGTGGATATAAAAATGAAACAAAAAGGGATTGACAAAAGTAAGATGCGTTTCATCGAATGCCCCGTAAAACACAAAAATAAGAATAAAACACCAATGGTCACATTCATCATATAATTCAGATCATGAATGAATAATGCCACAATGCATAAAACAAGCAATGCGCATAGTTTAAGGCTTGGATTAACCTTATGGAGCCATGTTTCTGCACTTGAAACATTCATCTACATGACACTCCTTTTAAAATGATAAAACTTTGGTCTCCATAAATCCGGATTGCGTGTTGACCTTTTCATCACTTATTACATTTCCGTCTTTAACCGTCCAGATCCTGGTTGCAAAGTTTCTTGAAATATGATCGTCATGAGTTACCATGATCACTGTTGTTCCGCGCCTTCGATATTCCTCAAACCATTCCAGTAATGCAAAGGTATTTTTCGAATCTTGGCCAAAGGTAGGCTCATCCAAGAGAATGATTTTTTTGTCTATGACGATAGAGGCAGCTACGCTTAAGCGACGCTTTTGACCCATTGATAATTGAAATGGATGTTTATCCCGATGGGCCTCTAGGCGGAACACTTCAAGCAATGATTGAACTCTCTCCATTATTTCTTGTTGTGGCCTTTTTCCAATTCGCAATGAATAAGCAATCTCTTCATATACAGAATTTGCAATGAACTGAAACTCAGGATTTTGAAAGACAAACGTCATATGATCGGTTAGATTTTTCACCCTTTTAATAGGGGCTCCCATTAATTCATACGTACCATTCGTTTTTATGAACTGCATCAGTGCATGCAAAAGAGTACTCTTCCCCGCGCCATTTTCTCCCCTGATTACAATCCATTCCCCTGAATGGACCATCAATTCTTCAACCTTGATTTTTTCCTCTTTATTCCGAAAACCGCTAAAGCCTTGCACATGCACTAAGGGTGAACCGTCTGCAAATTGTTGTTCCCGAATGGGGGCATTCTCTTGTATATATTCATCCCAAACACCAGGGAACCAAATTCCATGTTCTTTCATTTCCTTTTTATATAGTGAAAGAATGGTATCTCTTGGACCATCAGCCATGATTTCACCTTCACCGTTAAAAAGCACGATTCGTTCGATGAATTCTAAAACATGGTCGATTTTATGCTCGACGATAATTACCGTTTTGTCTCGACCGACTTCCTTCAACAAACCCCAGATTTCTTTAGTTCCTTCCGGATCAAGCATGGCGGTTGGTTCATCTAAAAATATCACTTCCGGTTCAAGGGCCAATACTGAAGCGATTGCCAGACGCTGTTTCATCCCGCCTGATAATGTTTCTATACTTGTATGGCCTAGGTTCAATCCTACTTTACGAATATGATTTTGGATTTTCTCATTCATTTCTTCTTTAGGGACGGAAAGGTTCTCAAGGACGAAGGCAATTTCCTCATCAGCAAATGGCATGCAAAACTGACTATCAGGGTCTTGAAAAACATATCCCCATGAAGAAGCGCATTTCAATTTCTCCGCTTTCATCGGGACTTCGATGGAATTCGGAATCAATCCGCTTAACACTTGCAAAAGAGTCGACTTACCACATCCTGATGGTCCCAACAATAGAACTTTTTCACCTTTATCAATCGAGACTGATAGGTCCTTGAAAATCAAAGACCCATCACCTGGAAATTTCATTCTTAACTTCTCAACAGAAACGATTGGTTTCATGGCCATCAACCTCTACTTTTGGTCCAGTTCTGCATAATCTTTACTTGAAACTGGACGAACTAGATTAGTTACTCCTGTTGCTTCCAGGACTTTAACTAGATAATAAGCAGTTACACCTGCAAAGAATATGGAACCCACAAACCTCGCTATCATGAATAACGATAAATTCCAAAGAGTGAGAGCACCTATTTCCCCGTAGGCAAAATCCATTAATACTGATGCAAGGCAGGAAGCTATCGCAGCTAAAACGGCCACCGGCATATTGAATTTTTTATATTTGAACGCCATGAATACCAGTTCAGCGAACAAACCTTGGACCACCCCATATAAGAGTACGGACAGCCCCCATGGTGAACCTAGAAAGAATTCACCTGAAGCTGCAGCTATCTCTGCCAGAAGTGCCACACCCGGTTTCCGTAAAATCAAAAAGGCGACGGGGCCAGCTATAAACCACATTCCATAAATAAGTTGATCTAGATGTAATCCTAATGGTTTAACGGAATAATAAATCGAACCCCAAAGGATATAAACGATTCCAAATGCTACGGCAATCACGATCGTGACTAATATATCCGTTAATTTCAATCCTTTTTTCATATTTCAATCTCCTTTATACTTCTAGTGTTTCCTTATGCACAGGCCATGTCTCTAAACGATAAGCCATTTCCCAAAATGAGTACTCATATTGGCTGCTAAGGATAAAATGCTCCTTCATTCTTTCCTTATCTTCATCTGTTACCTTTTCAGCAATCTCATCAAGCCTCGCAATTTGTTCTTCTACCAAAGAGCGGAACCACTCTCCGCCGTAAGCCGCTATCCATTCTTGATAAATCGGCTCTTCCGGTTTACACTCTTGCAGCTTTTCACCTATTTCATAATACAGCCAATAACATGGCAAGATAGCCGCAATAACGTCACCTAAATGTCCAGAATATGCCGCACGATACATATGGGAAGTGTAAGCATAGGCAGTCGGGGCAGGTTTGAAATTTTCCCGTTCTTCTTTGGTGATGCCTAATCTCTCAGAAAAATTTTCATGAAGCTTCAACTCCGCTTCATATGTTCCCTGTGCGTGGCCGGCAAGCCTGCTTGTTGTATGTAAATCTGTAGCCTTGACTGCTCCTAAAGCCTGAACTCTAGCAAAATGAGATAAATAATAGGCATCCTGCTTGACATAAAAACGAAAACACTCTATTGGCAATGTGCCATCTCCTATTCCTGCAACAAACGGGTGATTAAAGCTAGCTTCCCAAATATGATCAACTTCCTGGCGGATTTCCTCTGAAAACTTCATGTCCATTACCTCCAAATTCTATTTTTTTATGAATGATACGGATAAAAGCCTTTTATAACCCCTTTTTTTTGCAAATAAAAAACCACTTTCTTTAACGTAAAGAAAGTGGTTGTACTTGAAAAAATACAGAAACGTATTGTCCCAGACCCCACTTCCCTACGCTGGTATAAACCAGATCAGGTTCTAAGGGTCTTAAAGTCATACTTTAATCTCAGCTTCTCAGGTAAAATCAGTTTTACCTATAAAGCACCCCTAGTGGTACAAATTGTATATATATTTCATTTGCCTTTATATTAACACGATAAATCCAATTGTCAAACGTATTAGAAAAGTTTTCAATCAAAGATGTTCATTATTAATCTTTTGGATTACTAGTCTTTCAATCTTCTAATACGTTAAGGATGAAGAAAAGAGGATGCCGCAGCCCCCCCCATTCTCTATGGAATAATAAGATACTCTTATCCTCTTTTTTTAAGGCTGTTTTCACATACTTTGTTGCTATTTACCAGGTAGTGAGTTGTGGTTGATTTCCCCTCCAGATGCTCGCTTT